>SKJK01000030.1 GCA_007121995.1 Desulfobulbaceae bacterium | reverse complement strand
GTAATCCATCACGGGTAGTACCAGTGTGGTTTACCACGCTCCTGTATGGTGCCTGGATCCGTGACGGCTGGGCTCTTGTTTTGGATATTTTTGCTGGAATAAGATTGCAAGTACGGCACCATTTTTTACGCTTTCACCCGCCGCCCTTCGAGCATCCGAGTTATCGTATTGTCAACCTGGATTATGTTGCCAAAATACCCTATTCAAACCATACTGTCTTTAAAAAGCACCCTGCCTTTGCCGGCAAGAGACGCATACCTTGTTTGATATCGCACTGCCTACGGACGGATGCTCACCAAGACGGAAAAAATACCAGGGAAACGGTCGAGGGATCAGGACCGGAAACGGGCGCACCGTGCCTGCTTCCAACCTTGGGAAAAAAATTCTTGTGCGAAAGCTGGGAAAAGAAGATTGACAGCGTAGAAAGATTCAGGATAAAATGGGAACTGTGACTGAAAAAACTAATAAAATGGCGGAAGTGCATGGGAATCGAACCCACCCGCCGGGTTATTCACCCGGCGCACCGGATTTGAAGTCCGGGAGAGCCACCAGCGCCCTTTCCACTTCCTCAACTCATAGCTTTTTAATATTTATTAACCAAAAAAACAACGTATTATCAAAAAAAGTATTAAGCCGATCTGATTTTCACAACTGTACCTGAGCAGAAACTCTCCAGAACAGGTATATTAATCACTGAACCTGATCGCCATTAGATCACCCGTGTCATTGTCAGCTGGACAGAAAGGGAACGCTTTTAGTATTATCTATGGAATGTGAACAACTGATACGCCTTATCAAGGACTGGTACCTCCGAGTCAAGCAGGAAACCATGGCGCCGGGCCGCATGATGCAGTTCGTGGACAACCACGTCAAGGGATGTCCCATCTGTCAAACCGACCTGCTGCTTCCCGAAGAGATCGAAAAAGTACGGGAATTCGTGTTGCCTGAATCAAAAATTCCCAAGGCTGCCCGTGCGCAGGACGACAGCTCGACACCGGAAATTTCTCCCGATGACGACGAGGAGGTGGACGACGATTTTTCCGATGACACTAAAGATCTCGATATTGATGAAGAGGAGGATGAAGAAGAAGAAGACGAGGATGACATCATCTGAACAGGCACATCGTTCCTGCTCTTACTTCATCGTGCCTTCCCGACTGCTGCTCCTTCTGCTTACCCTGGCTATATCGCTTTCCGCCAGGACCGGTGGTGCGGTCGATGCCGAGGTGGAGCCTACGTATCACCGGATCGTCTCCTTAAGCCCCCTGATTACGGAAAACATCTTTCTGCTCGGTGCCGGAGACAGTCTGGTGGGCAACACTTTTTACTGTCAACGGCCACACGCTGCTCTGGACAAAGAAAAAGTCGGATCGGTAATGGAATTGAGTATCGAGAAGATTATCAGTCTTCGACCGGACCTGATTCTGGCCAGCAATCTGACCCCACTGCGGCAGGTCGCACAACTCGAACATCTTGGTTTCCGGGTGGAAACCTTTGGACAACCCACATCTTTTACGGATATATGTACCCATTTTCTCCGCCTGGGTGACTTGCTCGAACTTGAGAAGCAGGCCCAGATAATTGTCGGTCAGGCCGCCAATAAAGTGCGTACCATTGAATACGCCGTAGCTGGTCTGCCCCGGCAAAAGGTCTTTTTACAGGTCGGAGCCCACCCGTTATTCTCCTCGGTGAGGAGTTCCTTTACCCATGATTTCATTGAATTGGGCGGTGGCGAGAACATAGCCGGAAACCAGAGATCCGGGACTATAAAGGCCGAAAAAGTGGTTGCTCTTGATCCGGACGTCATTATCATTGCGGTCATGGGAAGTGAACTCGGCGGCGTTGGTGCCGAACAGCAACAGATGTGGTACTCGTACAGCAGCATGAAAGCTACACGCAGCGGTCGAGTCCATGTCGTGGATCCGGATCTGGTCTGCAGCCCCTCCCCCACCACATTTGCCGATACCCTGGTAACAATCGCCGCCCTGATCCACCCACAGCTGGCCAAAATCGAGACTGCAGTATCATCTGCTTTGCCCTGACCAATACAGAATTCCAGGCCGGAGTACTCCGATTGCCCCTGTCTCCAAACTTCCACGGAGGCCGTTTCCCCCCAAGGCCGCTAATCACCTTGCCAGAATTGTTCTTTTTCCTTAAAAAGAATGTATAATGATCCGCTGGTAACCATGCAGCGGATAACAGTAATTGAGAAAGGTACCATTGTGGTACAAAGAACAAACGACTTTCGAGTCTCCCGGACTTTTCAGAAAGGATCATATGTCTGCATTATCGAGAATCAACCTCCTGCCTCTTGGTTGGATGGGAATGCTGCTCCTCTTGTCATTATCGCTCGCCGTACCGGCAAAGACCGAAGAAACGCTGCAGATGTTTATACAACAACGTTTGGAACACCTGCATTTCGATGAACAGAACAAGCTTGGACTTGACACCATTTATGCCGCCGGCCTTCTCCTGGATCTTTACCGTGACAATCAGTTTAATTTGCTGTGGAAAGAACCGGCAACTGTGGACCAGCTGCTCGGGGCAATCATTGCCGCCGCTGAGGAGGGACTGATACCCGATGATTACCACCTCCAATCCATCATCCGCTATGGCAAGGAACTGCAGCAGGAAAGCGCGACCCTGGCCGATCTCGTCAACCATGATATCCTGCTTTCCGACGCCATGCTGCTCCTTGCGCACCACAAGCGATACGGCAAAGTCGATGCCGGTGAAGTGGAAGAGAAAAATAACCTGGCCACCACAACGCCCCGCTCTTCCCTGATCGATGCCTGTTTTCATGCCATCGCCACCGGTACGGTCCGTGCGGTCCTCGACGCTCTCTCGCCGTCTCACAACGCCTATACCAACCTCAAGCAGGCCTTGGCTACCTACCGGAAAATAGCCGGTTCCGGTGGCTGGCCGCAGATTCCGGCTGGCCCCAATCTCAGGCTGGGTATGGTGGACGAGCGGGTGGCGGTACTGCGTGAACGACTGTTCGTAACCGGCGATCTTACTCACCTTCACTCAGCCGATCCGACCTTTTTTGACGAAGAACTGGAGGAAGCGGTCCGGTATTTTCAGGCTAGACACCACCTGGATTCCGACGGTATCGTCGGCAGGATTACCCTTGGTGCCATGAACGTTTCCGTTTCGGAACGGATCAAACAGATCCGGGTCAATCTGGAAAGAACCAGATGGGTTATCCACGATTTACCCAGCTCCAGCCTCATTGTTGACATCGCCGGATTCATGCTCCAGTATTATAATCAGGATCAACTGGTCTGGAAAACCAAGGTCATGGTGGGACAGCCTTTTCACCAGACCCCGGTCTTTCGTTCGGCAGTAACCTATATGGTCCTCAATCCGACATGGACCATCCCCCCGGGTATCGCCAGAAACGATACCGTTCCTAACATAATCGCCGACAGAACGTATCTGGAAGAACAAAATCTTCGTGTGCTGGACAACAGTGGCTTGGAGATCGACCCCGATACCATTCCCTGGGAGCAATACCTTGACAAAAACATCCCCTATATGTTGCGCCAGGATGCCGGCCCTGATAACGCTCTTGGCCAGATCAAATTCATGTTCTCTAACTCTTATCACGTCTATCTGCACGATACGCCCAGTAAATTTCTGTTCGGAAAGACACAACGAGCCTTCAGTCACGGCTGCATTCGGGTCCAGAATCCATTGCACCTGGGGAAAATGCTGATCGCCAACGACCCAGGAAACCCGATGACCGAGGCCAGATTTGATCAGATTATCGAGTCCGGCAGAACGACGACGGTATTCCTCAAACAGCCCCTGCCCATATTCCTGATCTACCTGACCACCAATGTCCTTGACGGAGCAATCCTATTCAAACCCGATCTCTATGATCGCGACGATGGGATCTTTACCGCGCTCAACAGCAAACCGGTCCCCCTGGAGCAAATCATCCTGATTCCGGAAAGCAAAAGGACCCCATGGCGAGCTCCGGTTCGGACGGCAGAACACGGAGAGGTGGCAGAGCCTGAAGAAACAGCAGAGCCTGAAGAGGCGGCAGAGCCTGAAAATATCGATGGCAACGCCTCCTGGTCACTTGGACAATAACAGACCACCATGCGAAAAATACCCTGTGAACTGACCCTCGGTAATGGCGGCGACATTGTCGTCATGCTGCGACTGGACGAGACGGGCACACTCCATATCCCGCGACAAGCACTGTATGGAACGTTTTTGGAAGGAGTGCTCAATTGCCGGGTTCTGATTCCGGAAGACCGGGACCTGGTTCTCCGGGAAATCTGGGTGGACCCAGATGGCAGAGAAACACAACCCTGAGCCGACCGGGAGGCTGGACCGGTTTCCACCAGGGATCAGCCCAAGGTTGGGGTTTGATGCACGAAACCCAACCCGGATGAACTTGAATTCACCCCAGCAGGTCTGATGGTCGACGACGAATGACCGACTCAGAGGCGAGCAGAGCCGTCAGACTGCACACCATGATAGCCGCAACCAGCATGCCAACGCCTGACTGCCAGTCAATTTGCCAGATCCGATCAAACAACAGCCAGGCTACGCCACGGGAACAGGCGTAGCTGACGACAATGGCGACCATGGCGGCGGCACCGCCCATGAAACCAAATTCCAACATGGTAATGAGGCGAATTTTTCCGGGTCCGGCACCGAGTATGCGCAGGAGGTTGATCTCTCGTTCACGGCGCAAGGCTTCCTGACGGGCTATGGCGAAAACCGCAACCAACCCCGTTACCATGGCAAGCACAGCCATGAAGCGCAGCGAGGCTGCCAGCTTTCCGGTGATGGCGCTGAATTGTTCCACTGTCCGGCTTACGTCAATTACCGATACATTGGGAAATGCGGCGGTTAGCTGGTTCATCACCTCCTGTTGACGATCCGCATCTACACGGCTGACTGAAGCCAGGTGGGTTTTGGGCGCTTCATCCACAACGCCCCTCTGCAGGAGCATAAAGAAATTCGGTTGAAAACTGTTCCAACGCACCGAGCGTAGATTGACAATCCGGCCCTCCATTTCAATGCCATGGATGGAGAGCACCAGATGATCACCGAGAACAACGCCTAATCGTTCACTGAACTGTTCTTCCATGGAAATTTCAAAAGGTTCACCGTGTTCAGGTGACCAGGGGACCGGGGTGAGCGGCGGCCCATGGACGATGGTTTCCGAAGCGTCAAGTTGCTCCCTGCTGGAAAAGTTGAATTCTGTCCGCCGAAAAACGTTGTTCCCTGCTCTATCACCTTGTTGCAGCCACTGCTGGAACGAGACTCCGTTGACAGTAACGATCCGTCCCTGAATCATCGGCGACAACGGGGAAAGCACGTGGCCGGACCCCTGAAAGAAATCCTGCAAGGGTTGCCGCTGATCATCCTGAATATCGACGAGAAAAAAAACCGGCATTTCTATGCCTTCCGGTTGGCTGATCTCTGTCAACAGCCCTTTTTCGACCTGGGGGACAAGGTTGACCAGCAGCATGGCCAGGGCAATGGCGACAAATCCAGGCGTGGCGAACAGTCGGTTGCGATGAAGATTGCGCCATACAATTTTCCACGTCAAGTTGGTGGTTCTTGACCAGTAACGACAACTGCTCAACACAAGAGTGGCAATCAAAAAGAAAAACAGCGCTGTGATCACCAGGCCACCGGTGAACAGCGTCCCCTGCATCAGGGAACCACTGGTAACAATGGCGAGCAGCAGCAGCATGGCCAGCGGAGGCAGCAGGCTGAAAAGAAAAAAGACGATCTCACCCCTTCCGGAAAGCCTGCCTCCCCCTGTCTCCTGTAACAGGTGGAGAGGGCGTATAGTGAACAGGCGCTGATAGACCGGCAGGCAGAACAGCAGGCTCCCCACAGAGCCGACCAGCAGGATGATAAGCGCATCCTGAACATGGACCCGCAAGTGGAGATCCGCCGGCACGATACCGACAAACAGCTGACCGAAAAGCGGCAGCAGCAGATGGGCCAGAGCCAGGGCGACAAGCGACGCTGCCAGCCCGAGCAAAGCCAACTGCCCTGTATAGAGCGCAAGGCATTGCCGGTGACTGGCCCCCAGGCTGAGGAGAACAGCGGTTTCCTTTCGCTTTGCCCGCAGGTGGTCGGAAAAAAGATAGGCCGCCGCCATGCCCGCCAGAAAAAGCGCGACCAGGCCGGCCAAGCCAAGATAACCGCTGAAATAGTCCATCACCCGGTTCAGGTTTCGATTGATGTCCCGAGCATCGATCACCCGGATGTCGGCAGGTTTTCCCACCACCGGCGCAGCCAGGGCCGCGGTTATACGGGCTGTCGTCGCAGTGATGTCAGCGGTGACCGGAAGTTGGATAAAGAGGAAATGGCGCACCCGACTGCCAAAGCGGATCAGCCCTGTTTGCTGCAACTGGGGCATACCAAGATAGATTGTGGGTGCCAGGTTCAGAGCAGTAAAATCACTCCCCGGATCCCGGTCAAAAAAATAGGCAACCTCATATTCCGCCTGGCCGATCGTCAGGAGATCACCGGCAACAAGGTCGAGGGAACGTGCTGTTTCCCTGTGCAGCAGGACTCTTTGTTCCTGCTGCAGCCCGGTGATCACCTCGGCATGGGTGAGGGGTTCGGGATACTGAAAGGCCCCATACAGGGGATATAAACCATCAACAGCGACAATCTCCGCCAAACGGGACACGCCGTTACCCGTCACCATGGAATACAGGGAAACCTGCTCGGAAAACCGGCTGCCTGGACCGGCAAGGAGCTGACTGCGCTCCATTTCCGCTGCGGTCAGGGGACGGGCTGACTGGAGAACCAGATCAGCAGTGAGAATCTCGCGGAGATTGTCGTCGAGATGACGGCTCAGGGAACTGCCAAAGGAAGTGATGACCAAAAAACCGGTGAGCCCCAGGGCGAGATTGAGAATGAACAGGAAGGTAAATCGCTGGTTGCGGGAAAAATCTCGCCATCCCAGTCGTACCAGGACAGGCATCACCGCAGCACTCCCTGCTCAAGCTCCAATCGCTCCGTGCAGCGTTCCGCCAGTTCCGGATTATGGGTCACCACAATCATCGTCATTTTTTCCGTGTCCACCAGTTGAAAGAGCAAATCCGACACCTCCCGCCCGGTCGTGACGTCAAGGTTGCCGGTGGGTTCATCTGCCAGGAGCACCACCGGTTCCACCACCAGGGCTCTGGCCAGAGCCACCCGCTGACATTCGCCGCCGCTGAGCTGCCCCGGCAAATGCCGGCCCCGCGACCCCAGTCCGACCTTCTCT
>SKJK01000203.1 GCA_007121995.1 Desulfobulbaceae bacterium | reverse complement strand
TATCCCCACCATTGTACGGTCGCAACGACCCGCTCAGTGGGGGGGGCTTCGGCGCGTAGCAGCGCCTGGACAAATCCGGAATGCCTTCGATTGTTTACAAGACAGGAGCGCGGTCAAGTACACTGGTACAACTCTCGTAATTGGTCATGGTCAGGTTTTCGGCAATCGAGTTCTCATCCTGGTCTTCTTCCCTTCCGAGGATAACCTTAGCCGGTTTACTGACCTGGCCATGAATGATGAAACCAGGTTCCAGTATTTCAACAACCACATTATTCGGGGGATCGGGATCACGTACCAGGACCGCCCGATGCAACCGGGGGTCAAAATCTCCACCCAGTTCACGAATGATGCGAATATCCTCGTTGCCCAGGAGTTGTTCGATCTGGAGCCAGAAAAGGGCAACAGCCTCCCGTCGTTGGGGGGAATCAATGGTTTGTCCTTGCAGAGACTGTTCGAGATGAAAAAAAGTCGAAGCAAGTCGCATCAGCCCTGCCCCATGACCTTCCCCGGATGCAGACCGGGCTGGTTCATCCAACCTGGACCGTGTTTCTTCCATCAGATGCGTCTGTTTGCGCAGGGTTTTTCTCAGGACTCGAAATTCTTCGCTTAGGCAAGCTTGCACATCTGCCAGGGATGGTTCGCGTTTCTCTGCGAGTACGGCCTGCGAAGCACTTTTCCCGGAAAAAATCCGGGTGATACGATGCCAGAATGAAAACGACATGGACCTCTTTGTTGGCTGGAATTTACCGGAGCAGGTTATCCTCTTTGATGATAACGGCTCCGAAGTCTCATCAGTTTGGAATGAATTGTCTGTATTCTTGCCGATTTCCTGTTCACTTTAAACCAAAAAAGTGCTTTATGACCCGTAAAATATATCCGGCAAACATTTCCGCAACCGCTGCAAAGGCTTGCAGGGAATCGATAAGCACCTCCGTCCTGATGTTCCCAATCTTTTACAACCGTTCCCCCGGTTCAAATGCACGAGCAGTCTGTTCGATCCCCTGGGAAACACTCAGGCGAAGAATAACGGTTCATTCGCTCACAGGCAGCAACAATCCCTGAGTTACCAGACGGCGGACCAGTCGGCCATGCTCCCTCCAGTCAATCACCTGCCCAGAGTCCTTCAGACGGGCTCGATAAGCAGCCAGGGTACATGGCCGCTCGAAATGCCTGAGCGTGTGTCGAAAGTTGGCATGGGACATGGCAAGGATTCCTGCGGGCATAAACAGATAGACGGTACGCACATAAGGGAGAGGTTTGCCAAGGTGCTGCTTAAACCTGTCGATAAGCGGCAAGGGATCGAGGTAATCCTGCTCGTGGATGGAAATCTGTGCCTTGTTCAGCACTAATTGGCAGGTATCGAGATCCGGCAGGTGCTCATCGCTCTCCATACCCTTTGCAAGAACATTGATCTTGTTGCGGGTAAAACGTATCAGATCGCTCAAAAATGGCACGGAACACCGGACAGGCGTATCAGGTGTCCATCGCTGCTCAAGAGCCGCCAGTATTGTATCCACGGGCAGCGAGGAAAAAAATGCTGCCGGCTCCTGCTCAACCAGCGGTTAGAGAACAGCCTCCAGATCACACACCCACTGCTAACCGACCCCGGCACAGAGCAGATGAAAAAATTCGTGGCAATGTTGTTCCAGGTGCTCCAGGAGCACGAACAACGCCTCCATCCGTACCAGAAAAGGAACAGGCAGTTGTTCTGGGATGTAGAGACAAAGGTTGTCCACCGGAAAGGTGTACCCGGCACCCGCATCGATTTGCTCTTTGCGACGTAGCAGAGTGGCAAAACGCTGGTGATCGTTGATGTAGTTTTCCCAGTACCGGCTGCCGACATCAGTGGAAAGATGATCGAAGCAAACCCGTACCGGCGGGTTTTGACAAAGAAACAGGCGATGCTTGAGCAGGACGATTTGGCGTATTTCTCGTTGCAGGGATTGTATGGTGGTTTGGGGATGGTAGCGACTGAAAAAGACTTCGATCCGCACTTTGTTGCCAAGGGTTTGGCCAATGGCAATGATGTTTTCCTCCAATTCCGCCAGAGTGTAGGTTGCATTGCCCTTGATCCAAACCCGGTCGGTATCGGCACAGACCTCTGGAGAAAACTCGAACACAGGTGTTGGCTGGCTGCAGGTGAATGCTTGTTTATACAGGTCAAGGAATTGCTGATCAGGCAGGTGCCAGGCTCCATAGTGGAGGGTGAAATGTCCCCGCAATTGGGAATCGGCAGCGATGGCCCGAAACAGAGATTTGATCCAGGCCGGATCATTTTCGTAACAGATATAGAGGACAGTCGTCTTGCCCTTGAGGCGGTGCAGGTCGGCAACAACAGCTGCCACCGTCCGGGTAACCGGTTGAGAGCGTTGAGAATGGCGTTTGAAGGCATGTCGACTACCGCCGCAGTAACGACAGTCAAACACGCATCCCCTGCCGAGAAAGAGCGGAAAGCCCAGTTTGGCATCGATCTTTTCTACATAGCGATCGGCATCGATCAGGTACTCAAGCCCGGCAAAAGAAAGGGAGGCGAGAAGCGGCCCGTCGGCGAGCCAACTGGTTGCACTGCGCATAATCATACCCCCCTCCCGCCAAATCAAGTTGGCGATCGTTGCCGGGGCGGTCTTTTCAAGCAACTGTCGAACCGGCTCCTCAGGGTCGCCGACCACAACATAATCCAGGTCATCCACGGTTCGCAGCAGGTCTTCGGCAAAATAGGAGGCGGTAAATCCACCGCACAAGGTGACTACTTCAGGATCCCAGGACTTGACATCAGCCAGGGCTGTCAGCAGACCATGGGCGGTTTCCTGCCAGTGGAGCACAAAGCCGACATGGGTGGGCTGAAAGGTATCCAAAACCTGGTGCAACTGGTCGCTTGCCTGATTGTCCTGATAGAGCGAGGGGCTGAAAATTCGGGCAGCGATTCCCCGTTGATCTAAAAAGTCGCAGAGACCAAAACTCCCCATGGGGATATAAAAAAAATAAGGGCTGGCACAGTTTATAATAAGTAGACGTGGTTCCATGGGCAGGTGCAGCAGAGACCAGATAAAATTGTCGAGCCGATGGTGGTTCGAGAGGGAAAGGAGTACAAAAAACTCAGGATCGGCAGGCAGGCACGCCTCCAGCAGACATCCGATCCTCGCAGATGGCCCAGAGCTGATCACAAAGCAGACCCTGCAGGGTTTCGGAAGCAGCCTCGATTTCGCCAGGTGTTCCCTTGTGGATGGCACGGAAAAATAAATCGCAGATCTTTCTTTGCTCCCGGTCCCAACCGGAGGTAAATCCGCTTTTCCCGCTCACCGCCGGCACCAGGGGATCAAGTCGTTCATAATCACGACGGCCATGGGCCCAGTTGATGACATGGGCGTAAAACAGCAAACCCCGATCCAGAAGGATATATAAGAGCTGAACATTACTCACCGGTCCGACCTGCAACAATTCTCCGCCCATCTTCATCCCCAGAAGACGAACGCCTGTGAGCACGTCTTTTCCCTTGAAGGCGGTGGCCCCTGCTCCGATCAATCCGCCCATCGCTGAGAAAAGCCCAAACGACGAGCCAAGGGTAGCGGCATCGATGCCCACACCCAGCGCCGCACCGCCCACCGCTCCGGCAACAATGATCTGTCGATTGGTCAGGCCGAGAAACTCCCAGGTCCTTCTGCTGAACAGGTCCTCCGCCAGAATTGATTGCGGCGGTAGTTCGAGATTAAAAATATTGTGCTTGAACAATTGGCGAATCGCTTCATGCCCCCGACGCTCCTCGACGGTCACATAGGCCAGATACTCCCGATGCAGTTGTTCTCGCAGCTGCGACTCTTTTTTCTTGCTGCAGGCCACGGTTTGCCGATAGGCGAGAATGTCCCGCAGCATGTCCGCCAGTATGGCAGCCGTCCTGGTTATCCGTGCCTCCCAGTCGGTCCGAAAGGCTTCAACCACGATTTTCAGTGCCGGTTCCCACTGCTGATCAATAGCCTTGAGGCTTTCCAGCAGTTCTATCCGCTGCCGATAGTTAGCCTGACAAGAGTTAAAAATCCGCACCGCGTTGAAATGTTTGCGGAAGGTACTCTGCCACTGGTCGAGATACCCGGAATCCTCCTCCTTACAGTTGATCACCGCCATACGGGGAGCGCCGGTGAGCCGGAGAATTTCCATTTCCGCCCGGTCCACATGACGCAACGGCCGTGAACCGTCGACCACGAAGATAACACCGGCCCCGGCTGTCACCGGAACAAGCAGTTCGCAATCATCATGGAAGGCCGGATGGTGCCGATGAGCTGCGATGAAGGCGGGCAACATCTCTTCTTCCGGACCAGAAAAATTCTGCAACCACTCCAGGGTCTGACGTGGATTCTGGAAACCGGGGGTATCAATGAAGCGGAGAATCTCACGTCCGTCAATACGCACTGGAAAGGCCTGGCAGACAACGGTCTCACCGGGGATGGCGCTGACCCGTACGGAATCGTCTTCAGCCAGGGTGGAGAGAACAGAGGACTTTCCCTCATTGGGATGACCGATAATAGCGAATTCGGGGATATTGTCGGCTCTCATGAGTGCACCAGGGGGAGAATATCCAGGTTGGGATCGCCGTCCATGTGCATTTTTTTCTTCCAGATATCAAGGTGCTCGGCATGCACCGCAGTGAAAATAGTCTGACCCGAAGGCTTGCCGATCAACAGGATGAGGATCGGAATACCGTTACCGGCGATCTGCCGTAGATTACGAAACAGGGAGACGGTTTCCCGTAGAGGTGGTTGCCAGGCCTCCTGCAAAAACAGAATTCCGTCGAGTTGGGCTTTGCCGGCGGACTCGACCAGGGGAATCAAACTGGTTTCATCCGTAACACCCGGAACTCCATAGCGCAGCGATCGGATGGCCTGAGTTCCGGTATGACCTTGGAGCAGAGCGGTAAGAGTTGCCGGAGGACAGTCTGCATACAATTCATCCGGAATAAGAACAAACCAGCGGCTACCTTCGCCTTTCTCTTCTGTTGCATCAGGCCAGGAAGCAGCAGCTTTCCATGTGTCCTGCTCTGTAGTTTGACCAGCGGTACCGGCAACAGCGGGAGCCTCGCGGGTTGTTTCCAAGCCACCGGCATCAACCAGTGGCGTCAACATCCGCCGCACAAGACGTCGTAACCCGGTGGCGGTCAACGGAGCTCGATCCAAGGCCCGTCGACTCTGCACGATACCCAGCCCCAGAAGCGCCAATCTGGGGAGGAGTCCATACACAACCACAGCGCAACAGAGAAAGGGCCACCAAGACACCAGGTCACCGGTCGCCAGATGATACATACCTTCCTTCAAGACCATTTGACTGCCGCGTATCTGCTCCAGGCCAGGATAGGCTGCCGGCAGAAACCACGACCAGGGTAGGGCAATGACCTGCACCAGGCTGACCACGGCCTCGGCAGAAAGTTGCAGGCTCGACTGCCAGCCAAAGGCTATATCTGAAAACACGACCCGACCGAGGGTGGTCCCAAGGACACCCAGATTGAACCCAATGCCTCCCACCTGGGCAAAAATGAAAGCCGGCCAGACCAGCAGCGCCGCATGTTCGCGGCGTTGCCGACCCGCACCAAAGAGAGAGGCGAGTTCAAGCCGCTGCCGACCGCTCATTTTCCGTTGCAGTCTGCGCCGCAACCAGTCCACTCCCTGGATGAGCAAGCGGCCAATCAAGATGTAGAGGACCGAAGATTCCAGGCCTGTACGCCGCAGCTTCCTTTGCAGAAGGAACAGAGCCTGCAATCCCAGCAACAGCAATTGCAGGAGAACAAACAAGCCAAGAAACGCGGAAACATTGACCGGTGCTGCGCCGGAATAAAAAAGCAGCGAACCGGCCAGGCCAATGCCGGTCAACAGACCGACGAGAAAAATCAGCCATTGACAGACACTGGCAAGTTCTGCCCACACACTGCCGGGCAAAGGTTCGTACGCTTGACCCTTTTCCTGGCTGTATTGCATCCTTCGGGCAGCCAGCCACTGTCGTGCCAGCAGGTGTGGAGGCATATCATCGGCCGCATCAAGTCGCGGCTTGACCTTGGCAAGATAGATGCGGCGGTCTCGTTTAGCCAGCACATCCTCTCCCTCGCGCCGCCGCAGATCTTCATCAATTTGCATAAAATGATGCAAATCTATTATATCATCAATGTTCCATGATTTTTTCACGGAATTGACTCCGCAGAACGAGTCCGGAATGGGCAGCGATACAAGAGATTGCAGAGGAAAATCATTCTGTTCTATATAGTGCCAGAGATTCCATCATATTGAGCCTGAAAACGATCCGGAGGATGCTGCCGGATCGACCATTCAAACCACCGGTACATAGCGAAAAAAATGGATCAGGACAAGGCAAACCAGCAAATAGGGTTAATCCGTTTCGCTGAAGGTTTTAATCAACCAGTTCGCCTGCCCTCAAGGAAACAGGTCGACTGGAGTCCCTTGCCTTTCATCGTGATCTGTATGGGAGAGGAAAAAACAAATTCGCCATGGAGCAGTCGGTACACCTCCCCCGAGACACGAATGCGCATCGGCTCGGAGAGCGTTTCCATCCGGGCGGCGATATTGACAGTATCACCGAAAATATCAAAAAGATACTTGCGGGTACCGACGATGCCACCCACCACCGGTCCGGTATGCATACCGACTCGAACCTTCCAGACCTGAGACGCTGTCCGGTTACGTTCACGCAGACTGGCGACCATTTCCAGAGCGGCAGTAGCCACCGAGTGGGCATGGTATCGATTGGCATCGGAAATGCCGCAAACAAAGAGATAGGCATCACCAATGGTTTTCATACGCTCGCAGCCATTGACCTCAGCAATCCGGTCAAAAGCGGTAAACACCTCATTGAGCTCATTGATGACCGTCTCCGGGGTCAGGGTCGCTGCTGTGGCCGTGAACTGGACAATGTCAACAAAACAGACGGTGACCGCATCGTAGAGTTGCGGGGCGCAATACCCGGTTTCCATGAGCGCTTGGGCCACCCGAACCGGGAGAACATTGAGAAGCAGGGCCTCTGATTTCTGTTTTTCCGCCTCCAGCAACCGGTTTTTCTCCTCTAGTTGCCGTTGCAAACGACAAAGTTGGATGTGGGTATGGACCCGAGCCAGCACCTCACCGGGATGAAATGGCTTGGTAATATAATCAACCCCCCCGGCTGCAAAGCCCTTGAGTTTATCAGTGGTATGGTCAAGTGAGGAGATAAAAATTACCGGGATGTCCCGGGTTGCCCGGTTCTGTTTCAACAGGCGGCACAGTTCCAGACCATCCATTTCCGGCATGAGAATATCGAGCAGGATCAGATCCGGACGTTCAGTGGCCAGCAGGGATAAAGCCTCCTTGCCATGCTGGG
>SKJK01000160.1 GCA_007121995.1 Desulfobulbaceae bacterium | reverse complement strand
CAGTATGCAAATCCTGATAGCCGAAGACGATTTCACCTCCCGCGCCATGCTGGCGGCGGTGTTGCGTAAAAGTGGTCACGAGGTGGTTGAAGCAAGCAACGGTGCCGAGGCTTGGGTGATACTGCAACAGCCGCAGGCCCCCAAACTGGTCATTGTGGACTGGATGATGCCGGAGCTGGATGGTCTGGAACTGGTGCGCCTGATCCGCAGCCTGCCCACCGACCATCCTCCCTATCTGATCATGCTCACAGCCAAGGGAGACAAGGCCGACATCATCACCGGGTTGGACGCCGGTGCCGATGATTACCTGGGCAAGCCCTTTGACCCAGGCGAGCTGCGGGCCCGGGTCGCAGTGGGCTGCCGGATGATTGAGATGCAGACCGCGCTCATTGCCAGCCACGAGGCCTTGGTCCATCAGGCCACCCGGGATCCGTTGACCGGCATGCGCAACCGCCGTGCCATCCTCGAACATCTTGACAAAGAACTTGCCCATGCCGAGCGTCACGGCGAAGTACTGGCGGTGGGCATGTGCGACATCGACCATTTCAAACAGGTCAACGACACCTACGGGCACCAGACCGGCGACGAAATTCTCTGCGGCCTGACACAGATTTTCACGCACAGCCTCAGACAGCACGATACTGTAGGCCGCATGGGCGGCGAAGAATTCCTGGTGGTCTCGACTATGCAGGCTGGAGCTGATTGCCGGCGTCTTTTTGACAGAATCCGCCGGCTGGTTGCCGACAGCAGGATAGCAACCCGGTCCGGTGATCTGGCCATTACCCTGAGCATTGGCGTCGCCCTGGCAGGCAGAGGCGCCACAGTGGATACCCTGCTGGAAGCAAGCGATCTGGCCCTGTATCAGGCCAAGGATGCAGGCCGCAACCGTGTCGCTCTTGCCCGGGACATCGATGACAAGCCGGATCATTCTGCGGGGGAGGATCAACCATGACCGCAAAAACCATCCTTATCGTTGAAGACAGTGCTATCCTGGCTGCATGTCTCCAGGAAATGCTTGTTCGTCTGGGCTATGCAGTGGCCGGTCCTCTGGCCAGCGGTGAAGAGGCGGTGGCCTTTGTCGCCACCGGGAAGGTTGACCTGGTGCTCATGGATATCGAACTGGTCGGGTCGATGAACGGTATCGTCGCTGCTGAGATCATCAGCAAAAAGACGCGGATTCCCATCGTTTTTTTGACTGGATACTCGCACAGCTCCCTGCTGGAACAGGCCAGGATCGCCGACCCCTATGGATACCTGATCAAACCAGTGCCGGAAAGGGAACTGGCTGCCACCCTGATCATGGCCCTGCACCGGCACGATCTGGACCGCATGCTCCAACACAGTCGCCACGCCTTGGTGGAAAGTGAACGGAGATACCGGACCCTGGCTGATTCGGGCAAGGTCCTGATCTGGACCAGCGGCGTGGACAAGCTGTGCGATTATTTCAACATTCCCTGGTTACGCTTTACCGGCAGGGCCCTGGAACAGGAACTGGGCAACGGCTGGACCGAAGGGGTCCACCCGGATGATTTTGACCGCTGCCTGCAGACCTATGTCAGCGCTTTTGACCGGCGGGAACCGTTCAGTATGGTCTATCGACTGCGCCGCGCCGATGGGGAGTACCGCTGGTTGCAGGACGACGGTACCCCCCGTTTTGACAGTGCAGGCACCTTTCTCGGCTATATCGGCCATTGCCTTGACATCACCGAACAGCAAGAGAACATAGAAGCGCTGCGCCAAAGCGAAATGCAGTATCGCCGCATCGTCCAGACCGCGCAGGAGGGGATATGGGCCATGGATGCCCGGATGGAAACCACCTTTGTCAACCCCCGCCTGGCCGAGATGCTCGGTTATACACCGGAGGCTATGCTGGGGCGACCCATTGATGATTTTATCTATCCGGATGACCTCGACGATCACAGGCTGCGGGTCAAGGAACGGAAGCAGGGCAAGGATGGCCACTACCAGCGCCGGCTGCACCACAGGGAGGGCCATTTTGTCTGGACCCAGGTCTCGGCCACCGCCATTATTGATGATGCTGGGCAATTTAACGGTTCTTTCTGCATGTTCACCGATATCACCGATCATAAGCGCAAGGAAGAAGAACGTAAACAGCTCCAGGCCCAGTTGCAGCAGGCACAGAAGATGGAGGCCATCGGCACCTTGGCCGGTGGCATTGCCCATGATTTCAACAATATCCTCAGTGCCATCCTCGGCTATGCGGAAATGGCCAGGGACAAAATACCGGAGGATATACCGGCTGCCAGGGATCTCAACAAGGTGTTGACCGCCGGTGCCCGAGGTGCCGCTCTGGTGGAACAGATCCTGACCTTCAGTCGCCAGGCGGACAACGAACGGGTCCTGGTGCAACCGGCCCTGGTTATCAAGGAGGCCCTCAAGCTTCTCCGCCCCTCCTTGCCAGCCACCATCGCCATTGATCACCGGATCGTTCCCGACACCCAGCCTATTCTTGCTGATCCGACCCAGATCCATCAGATCCTGATCAATCTCTGTACCAACGCCCTCCATGCCATGGAACAGAACGGGGGCACCCTCACCATCACCCTGCGGGACCTGTATCCGGACGACGAACAACACCAGAACCATTGCAACGTACCTCCGGGCAGGTTTGTCGTCCTCTCGGTGGGTGACACCGGCCCCGGGATCAGTCCGGAGATACGGGAACGGATTTTTGACCCTTATTTCACCACCAAGAAGGCCGGGAAAGGGACCGGCATGGGCCTGGCCATCATCCACGGCATTATCTCCTCTTATGAGGGCTTCATCACCTGCGCAAGTGAACCGGGACAAGGAACCATCTTCCGGGTCTTCTTCCCCGCCATCGAGGCACAAGGAGCGACCACGGTCAAACCGATCGACATGGTGCCGGCAGGCAACAGGGAACGAATCCTCTATGTGGATGACGAGGAAGTTCTTGTGGAGATGGGCAAGGCCATGCTCGAACGGCTGGGCTATGAGGTGACCGCTCGATCCAGCAGTTTGGAGGCTCTGCAGATTTTTCACGACCAGCCCGATCACTTTGATGTGCTCATCACCGACCAGACCATGCCGATGATGACCGGTGCCGATCTCGCCCGGCGGGTTTTGGAGGTTCGCCCACAGATGCCGATCATCCTCTGCACAGGGTACAGCAACCTGGTGGATGCGGAACAGGCCAAGGCTTGGGGTATCCGTGCCTTTGCCATGAAGCCGATGACCAAACAGTGTATTGCCGGGCTGCTGCGGACAGTGCTCGACAACAAAGAATACCTGGACGCCTGACAACAAAAAAGGAGTGCACAGCAAGCAAACCTGCACGCTGTCACATCTTACCCACCAACAAAACGATCGGTCCGACACAACCCGATCCGATCAAAAGCAAGCCCGGAGAATCCGTGGCCAACAAGCCCACAAGGAAGAGTCAATCAGTATGAACCAACACGCACCCTCTGATCAACCGGAAACCAAACGTGACCATATTCTCAGGGAACGAATACGTAATCTGCTCGCTCTGATCAATTCATCTCCGGATATCGCCTATCTCATGGATACCAGCGGCACAGTGCTCGCGGCCAACAAGGTCCTTGCCGAAAGATTTGGGGTATCGATGGCAAGCCTGCTGGGTAAAGACATACACGGGCTGCTCCCCCCCGAACTGGCAGCATCACGACAGCTGCAGACCGAAAAGGCCTTGACCTCTGGGCGAGCGGTATCGTACCTGGATCAACATGACGGCCGTTTTGTAGCCCATGACCTCCACCCTGTGCACAATCGAAAAGGTGTGGTTGACCGACTGGCTGTTTTCAGCCGCGACATTACCCATTCCATGCGGATGGAAAACCTTCTCTCCGCCTGCCTGCGTTTAAGTGAGACAGCAAGCTCCCTGACCATGGATGCACTGCTGGCAGATGTCCTGGAGCAGGCGGAAATCCTCACTGGAAGCAGCATCGGTTTCTTCCATTTCGTCACACCCGACCAGCAGACCGTTTCTCTGCAGGCCTGGTCGCGCAACACCCTGGCTCAAGGCTGCCGATTTGCCGACCAGGAGCGACACTATCCCATCGAACAGGCCGGGGTATGGACCGACTGCATCCATACGGGCCAGCCTATTATCCACAACGATTATGACAGTCTGCCTCATCGCAACGGGCTCCCCCCGGACCACGTCGACGTCCACCGGGAAATGGTTGTACCGATTTACAGAGAAAAAAAAATTGTCGCGGTATTTGGAGTCGGCAACAAAAAAAAGGAATATGACCATGAGGATATCGATATCATAACCAGCCTGGGTGACCTGACTTGGGATATCATCCTGCGCAAAGGCAAAGAGGAGGCCCTGCAACAAAACGAAGAACGCTATCGCATGCAGATCGAGCTGGCCATGGACGGCATCCTGCTCAGTTCACCTCAATGGATCATCACCACTGCCAATCGCAGCTTGTGCCTGATGCTCGGTATGAAGGAAAAAGACATTATCGGCCGACACATCCGCGACCTGCCCTTCACGCCCGAAAGCCTCCAGGAATGCCCCTTCCGGCTCGATCTGCTCAACCAGGGAGAGATCGTCAATAGCGACCGGGTACTCATCCGCGGCGACAACACCCTGGTGCCAGTGGAAATGCGCACCGGCATGATGCCGGACGGTAGCTATCAATCGATTTTCCGCGACATCACCGAGAGAAAAAGCCAGGAACAACAGCTTGCCGATGCGCTCAGGGAGAAAGAGGTGCTGCTGCGCGAAGTCCATCACCGGGTAAAAAACAACCTGGCCGCCATCATCAGCCTCATGGACATGCAGCGACGGAAAATCGACGATGCTCACGGCCAGAATATCCTCACCGAACTGAGCAACCGCATCCGGACCATGAGCCTGGTTCATGAAAAACTGTATCGGGCCGATTCCCTGGCATCCATCGATTTCCAGGACTATACCCAGGCCCTGATTTCCCACCTGCGCACCACCTTCGGTTCTCCCGGCATCATCTGCCAAGTCGATGCCCCCGGGATCACCATCCCTCTGGATCTGGCTTCACCCTGCGGCCTGATCGTCAACGAACTGGTCACCAATGCCCTCAAATATGCCTTCCCGGAGGGCAAACCCCGCCCCGGCAACAGCGATTGCCGCATTATGGTCTGCCTGAACCGGGAAAATGCCACCTATACCCTGACCGTAGCCGACAACGGGATCGGCTTGCCGACCGGATTTGACTGGACAAAAACCCAGACTTTGGGCATGATTCTCGTTCGTATGCTGGGTCAACACCAACTCCGCGGCCAGTACGTCGTTGATGAGAACAACGGCACCAGCTTCACCCTGACCTTCACCAACAGGAAAAAAGGAGCTCCGATCCATGGCTGAAGCGACGTTGCTGATCGTCGAGGACGACGGAATTCTCGCCGCTCACCTTGCAGACACGGTCCGCGCCCTGGGATACAAGGTACTCGGACCGACCGCCACCGGTGAGGAAGCCGTGGCCCTGCTACAGGACAGTCACGCTGATCTGCTGCTCATGGACATCGAACTGGCCGGTGCCCTCAATGGTATCGAAACCGCGGCCACGATCGCCGGATTCACGGATATCCCCGTCATCTTCATCACTGGATTTTCCCACGAGCCACTGCTGGCGCAAGCCAAAACAATCGCACCCTACGGGTACCTTGTCAAACCGGTCAATGAACGAGAACTGGCAGCAGCCATCACTATGGCCCTGCACCGGCACCGCCTGGACCGGGAACTCAAAGAGAGCCGGAACTCCCTGGAAGAAAGTGAGCATCGCCACCGCCAGTATCTGATGAGCACCCCCTACGGGGTTTTTGCCGTGGACGCGGCGGGCCGCTATCTGCAGGTCAACCCCGCGGCTTGTCGGCTGACCGGCTATAGCGAACACGAACTGCTGAACATGACCATTGCCGATCTCCATTTAGAGGCAGACTGGCCAATGATTCGCAGTCATCTGAAACTTCTTCGTCGTAATGGCTCGTTGCAAAGTGATCTGCCCTTCCGGCGCAAAGATGGCGCCCGTCGCTGGTTCAATCTGACCGCGGTCAAAATCAGCGATAACCGCTTTCTCGGCTTCTGCAACGACATTACTGAAAAAAAACAGGCCGAAGAAGCATTGCGTGCCAGTGAAGTCCTTTTTCGCAGTATCTTTGAAGACCATGCGGCAATCAAACTGCTCATTGATCCTGAGAGCGGTGAGATCATCGATGCCAACAAGGCGGCCTGCGTCTATTACGGCTGGTCCAGGGATCAGCTCCGCCGGATGCGTATGTCGGAGATCAACATCCTGCCGGAGGAAGTTCAGAAAAGAGAGATGAAAACAGCCAGGATGTTGCAACAAAGCCACTTCGAATTTCGTCACCGACGCGCCGATGGTTCGATCCGCGATGTGGAAGTGTTGAGCAGCCCCATCATGACCAACGACCGCATGGTCCTCCATTCCATCATCCACGATATCACTGAGCGCAAGCAGGCCGAAGCAGAAAAAAAGCACCTCCAGGCCCAACTCCTCCAAGCCCAGAAACTCGAGGCCATCGGCACCCTGGCCGGGGGTATTGCCCATGACTTCAACAATATTCTCGCCGCGGTGATCGGCTATGCGGACATGGCCCGGGACAATGTCATTGCCGGGAGTGCGGTGGAACGGGATCTCAGCCAGATTCTCAAGGCCGGCCACCGGGCCAAAGATCTAGTCAAGCAGATTCTAGCCTTCAGCCGCCAGGCCGACACCGAGCCGGCTGTCTTTTATCCCGCTCTCATCGTCAAGGAGGCAGTGAAACTGCTCCGCCCCGCCCTGCCCTCGACCATTACCATCAATGCAGATATCGAGGCCAAGGCCGGACCGGTACGCATCGATCCGACCCTGTTCCATCAGGTGGTGATGAACCTGTGCACCAACGCCTTTCATGCCATGGAAGAGTGCGGCGGTACCCTGGACGTCAATCTAAGCACGGTGCGGATTGAGCAGGACGACCAGACAGATACGCTCCGGCGGCAACCCGGTGACTACATTTGCCTGACCATCAGGGACACCGGCATTGGTATAGCTCCGGAGATCCGGGAACGAATTTTCGATCCCTTTTATACTACCAAAGAAAGCGGCAAGGGCACCGGCATGGGCCTGGCCATTGTCCATGGCATCATCACCAGCAGTGGCGGTTTCATCACCCTGAACAGCTCCCCGGGCCAGGGATCGGTCTTTCAAGTCCATCTGCCGCTGGTAACGGCTCAATCCTCCACCGACAGCGAAACAAGGACAATCGTCACCGGGGGCACCGAACACATCCTTGTCATCGATGACGAGGATATCCTGGTGGAAATGACCACGGAAATACTCGAACGACTGGGATACCTGGTAACAGTGCACACCAGCAGCCAGGAGGCCCTGACCGCCTTCGAAAACCAGCCCGACCGCTTCGACCTTGTGCCGCGGGCCCCGGGCGACCTCGCGGCGCT
>SKJK01000038.1 GCA_007121995.1 Desulfobulbaceae bacterium | reverse complement strand
GGTTACCAACCCTTTTATCCTTGATCAAGGCCTGATTGAGTGAGCCTTCACCGTGGATGACATTGAGGAGATCGTACACTACTCTTCGTTCGCAGCCCATGATCAGATCGAGGTTACGCAAACCGACATCAAAATCGATAACTACCGTTTTGTATCCGCGCAGTGCCAGTCCCGCTGCAAAAGCAGCACTGGTGGTCGTCTTGCCCACTCCACCTTTGCCGGATGTAACAACTACCACTTTTGCCAACTTCGGTTCCTCCTTTTGGTGGAATCTGTCGTCATTCATCGAGTACGGCTCCTCATACCAAGGATTGTTCAATGCCTCCGCCTCTCCATATCATCAGCAGGTGGACTGCCTGGGAACGGGTACGGCACGAGTACCTTTATAAAAAAGCCATTATACCATGAGCAGGATTAACCCGCACTGCATCATTGATTATCGGTTCCAGTTCTCAGGTCAGGAGGCCTTATACCTGCACCCGAGGATGTTTTTACCTGCCTGGAAACAGAGACACCATGTTCACGCATAGGGGGTAAATGTGCCTATAGCTTTGAATCGCAAGCCATTTTCCTCAAGCGAGATTATCACGCTCTGATTGAGAAATCGTTTATCGAGCATTTCGTTGACCACATATTCTCCAGCAACGGCGACGAGTTCGGGGTTGCACTGCAGGCTGAAAATACGTGCGGTCGTATCCCCTCCGGTGCCTGCCAAGGCTCGGCCACGCAGCGTACCATAGACGTGAATATTCCCGGCAGCAAGGACTTCCGCCCCGGCGTTGACCGAAGATAGAATGACCAGATCTCCGTGGGGCGCCACGATCTGCTGACCGGAGCGAATGGGATGGGTGATCACCCGGGCTGAGACGATGGTATCTTCTTGTTTTTCAACCGGTTCAACCGCGGCAGTAGTTTTCGGTTCCGGCGGTGGCGGCGGTTCTTCCCGCGGTGATTCCTGGTCGATAGACTCCTTGTCTTCCGGTATTGTGACCGTTTTTTCAGCCCTTGCCGCGGGCAGCACGCCCAAGCCTGCCTGATGTGCCCGCATCTCGAGGTCGGCTTCATCCCCGCGGACCCCTACGGGAACCAGCCCCAGTCCTCGAAGTGTGTAAGCAAGCGAGAGAATATCCAATGCTGCCTGCCGTTCTTCGGCAAGCCCCTTGAGGTCAATGATAACCGGCGCATTTTTGAAAAAAGCCCGGGACTGATTTATTTTTTTACGGAGTTGCGAAGAGAGCAGGTCTGGATCGACCTCTCTGACATGCAACACCATGACAGTGAGGACACTGCCTTTCAATTCAAAAGCGGAAGGCTCAGAGGAATTATTGTTTGTTTTCATATAACGATCCTTGCTCGGCAAAATTCAAGGCCATAACATATACAAATTAAGGCCGCAAATCTCAACCATTACTCTGCGCTCCGGTGACATCCGCAATGTGATCACGATGTGGTGGGCATGTACAGCGGGGGGAGGTACAAGCGTTTGCGTGCGGTTGGTTGACGAACAAAAACCATCGGGAGGAGCTCACTTCTGTGGGCGATAATACGACCCTTTGACAGACCTATCGCCCACAGTAGTGGGCTCCTGCGAGGGAAGTGCTTGAAAACAATGACGATCAGCCAACTTACCCACATCAGCGCAGCCGGAACAGGCAAAAATCAATTTGGGTCCACCATTGCCTTCGCAGGCGCAACCGCAACCCGTTTGTCTTGGTGTCATACGATCCGGCCTCTCCAGATTCCTTACTGCATCATTTTTTTGATTTCTTCGACACTGGGCACTTTACCGAAACTTTTCACTTCACCATCGATGACCAGACCCGGGGTCATCATCACGCCCAACGACAAGATCTGATTGAGGTCGGATACTTTTTCCAGCTCATAATCCACCCCGAGTTCATCAGCGGCTGATTGCGCGGTTTCCGCCAGCTTGTTGCACTTGGCGCATCCGGGTCCGAGGATTTGAATTTTCATAGCTTGCTCCTTGTGTTTTCAGGTTACCGCAAGACGACGCTTACGGATCCAGGTTTAAAAAAAAGTTCCGTAGAAAAATCCGCTGAAAGTGGCCATGACAACCACCAGCAAGACAAAGGTTGCGGTTTTGCGGACGCCCAGCACACTGTTGATCACCAGCATGTTGGGCAGGCTCAGCGCAGGGCCAGCCAACAACAGAGCCAGAGCCGGACCTTTACCCATGCCGTTACCGATAAGCCCCTGCAAGATCGGCACCTCGGTCAGGGTGGCAAAATACATGAATGCACCAGCAAATGAAGCGAAAAAATTGGCCTGGAGCGAGTTACCTCCCACGGCCCAGGCCACCCAGTGCGACGGTATCAACCCCTCCTGACCAACTCGACCGAGCAGGGCACCGGCGATAAACACGCCCAAAAGCAGCAGCGGAAGGATTTGCTTGGCAAATCCCCAGGAGGTGGTGAACCAATCCCCCAACTCTCCTTTATCTGTACTGATGAAAATGGAAAGGCCTATAAATCCGGCGGTAAAAGCCACAACCGGATGCTGCGGAAGCAGCAAGGCCAGGACAGCCACCACAGCGGCAATCGAACCAATCTGCCAGGTCCGCATCTGAAACCACACCACCAGCATCAAGCCGAGAGCCGCAGCAAAAATCGCGGTCAGGATCCATTTTGCATCGTAGACAGCGGCCCAGATCCCGCTTGTCTCTTGCGGCTGACCCCAGTTGGCAAAAACAAGAATGCCAACCATGGAGCCAAAATACAGGCCATTCTGCCACAGAGTCCGTTTCGCTTCCTCGTCAGGCATGGCCATTTGCAAAGCCTCTTGTTGCTTATCATCACTTCGGAAAATCAGGGCCATAGCGAGGCCAATGACAACACTGAAGACAATGGCGCCCACGGCCCGGGCAATACCCATCTCCAGGCCGAGGACCCTGGCGGTGAGCGCAATGGCCAGCACATTGATGGCTGGACCGGAATACAAAAAAGCACAGGCTGGACCAAGCCCGGCACCCATGCGATAAATACCGGCGAACAGGGGCAGGATCGTGCAGGAGCAGACCGCCAGAATCGTCCCGGAAACAGAGGCAACTCCATAGGCGAGGATTTTATTGGCCCTGGCCCCCAGGTATTTCATGACCGCGCTCTGACTGACAAAGACACCGATGGCGCCGGCAATGAAAAAAGCGGGGATCAGGCAGAAAAGAACATGCTCCCGGGCATACCACCGGACCAGGTGAAAGGCCTCGAGCATGGCATTATCGAAACGGTCATACCCCACCGGCAAATAAAAGCAGGCCAGAAACACTCCTGCAATCAGCGCCAGATATTTCCACTCATTTTTCCAGCTCATCCCCACAGTCCTTATTGTTTGGTGCAATAGCCATCTATTTTCAGAAAAAAACTACCCCAACAAAGCAGCCCGTTCCCGAATGCTCGTCTCGATCACGGCCTCAACGCATGGCAAATACTGTACAATACAGGGGACTTTGAGGCGATAATAGACCTGCTTACCCCGTTTTTCATCCTCGACAACACCAGCCTGTTTAAGCACAGCCAGATGCTTGGAAATGGTGGAAAAATCGGCATCAATAAATTCGGCCAGTTCACAGACACACCGTTCCCCATCGGCCAGCTGTTCGGCCATCCACAAGCGGGTCGGATGGCCCAAGGCCTTGAGCACGTTCGCTTTGGCCTCGATCAGGGCCCTTTCTCTGGCGTTCGGTGGTTGCCTTTTCATATGTTATTTGGTAAAATAACCACTCTTTAAAGTCAAGGGGAATAATCATGTCGCCTGAGTCGCAGTATCGGTCTCTGGCCCCTTCCCGGCACCTGAAGCGCGTCTCATTTGCACAGAATCCTTCATCTATACAAAACAGTTTCCATAATATGTCTTCACAGTTACAAAATCCACAGAAAAAAAGACCCCTGGCGTTCCGCCTGGGTCAGTGGCTGACCCTGTTGGCCGCTCTCATGATTACGGTGGAAATCGGCATACTACTGCTTGGCGGCAAAGGTATGTGCGCAAGCGAAGGGTGTCAGATGGTCGATCAGTTGACCACCGTTTCTCCCGTGCTGTTCAATCTCGCTGGCCTGTTCTTTTTTCTCATCCTCCTGCCGGGCTGGCGGTATGCCGGCGACCAAACCGGTATTCGGGTGCAACTGTTCCGGCTGCTACTCCTTGGCGGTCTGGTAGCCGAAGGGGTGCTCATCGGTTTTCAGCTGTTGGTTGTCGATACCTTCTGCCTCTATTGCCTCATTGTTTTTACCTGCATCCTGCTGCTGAACCTGCTGGCCGGAATAAGACAGCTCCTGGCCGGTCTTTTTCTATTTGCCACCGTGCTCCTGGCTATGTCCAGCCTTGAATTCAGCCAGTCCGCCGCTGAGTCACAAACCGTTGACGAGGGTGTCGTTGCCAGTAGGCCAAGCCCGGTGGCAACCACCACGGCGCACCTTTTCTTTTCCGCCACCTGTCCCCATTGCAAGACCGTCCTTGATGCCATGGTGAACGACCCCAGCCTGACCATCCATTTTAACCCGACCGACTCGATATCCTCGCTCGAGGTAGCCGGAGTGACCCTCAATCCGGACTATTCCCCAGCCGCCAACAGGGCCTTCCTTCGCTCCGTGGGTATCGATGAAATTCCCGTTCTTCTGGTCCATACAGAGGCCGGTGGCTACCTGCTTGTCAAAGGCGAACAAACCATTCTTCAGTATCTGGCCAACCTGCACACTGTACAACCCGAAGCTGTATCCCCGCCCATTGGCACCTCCTCCTTCTTCTCCGGTGCAGATCCCTTGATACCTCCGGCGGACCCCGGTGATGACGCCTGTTCGATAGCCACCGACTGCGACGAGGATCCTGTGCGGCCCTGGATTGAACCGAAACATTAAAACATTCAGTAAGGTAACCTATGCGTCACGTCGAAAAAGATACCATCAGAATAGCAGTTCGGGAACGATACACCCAAGCCCTGGAAAACAGCTGCTGTGGTCCCACCTGCTGCAGTGGGCCGGAAGCAGACCGTTCTCTGGAGATGGGCTATTCGCCTGATGAAATGCAGGCGGTGCCAGAGGGAGCGAACCTTGGCCTGGGATGCGGCAACCCGCAGGCCATCGCCTCCCTGAGGCCTGGTGAGATTGTGATCGATCTTGGCAGTGGTGCCGGTTTCGACTGTTTCCTGGCTGCGGCCCAGGTCGGACCGGATGGCCATGTCATCGGTGTGGATATGACCCCGGCCATGGTCACCAAGGCCCGCACCAATGCCCAGCAGCATGGGTACACCACCGTGGAGTTCCGCCTTGGTGAAATAGAAAACCTGCCGGTGGCCGACTCGATCGCTGATGTCCTGCTCTCCAACTGTGTGATCAATCTTTCCCCGGACAAACCCAGGGTCTTTGCCGAGGCTTTTCGTGTGCTCAAGACCGGCGGGCGGTTGGCGCTCTCCGACATTGTCGCCCGTGCGGAGATGCCTGCCCATCTCAAGGCGGACATGGCCCTGTATACCGGCTGTATTGCCGGCGCATCGCTGATTGCCGATCTGCAGACCATGCTGGAAGCCGCTGGTTTCAGCAACATCGAGATCACTCCCCAGAAAGAAAGCGCCGCATTCATTCGCACCTGGGCCCCGGCGGAGCAGGCCATCACCGACTATATCGTTTCAGCCGCCATTACAGCAATCAAACCGCACCGCTGAACTTTCCGGATTGTCGTGCATCGGCAGACAAGGCGGTGTTCATTACCCAACATAGCAATATCATGCCTTGCTACTTCCTCTGACACAACTATTAGTTTACAATGAGGCTGGTATGTGGAGGAATATTGGCTGGGTTGCCTGTCCGCAGCCCGTAACGGAATTCATCCTCATTACCACACGACCTGTTTTTACCGGTCCTGCCCTTTGCGGCCGGTCCTTTTTATGAACCTCTTTGCAGGAGGAGTTGCGATGCGTGAAGTAGTTCTTGTTGGTGCCTGTCGAACAGCTGTCGGCAAATTCGGCGGCGCCCTCAAAGATGTCCCAGCGGTGGAACTCGGCGCCCTGGTCATTAAAGAAGCCCTCTCCCGGGCCGGTGTCCAGCCGGATATGATTGATGAAGGTATTTTCGGTTGTGTGCTCACCGGGGCCTTGGGCCAGAATCCGGCCCGCCAGGCCATGCTTGCCGCCGGTATCCCCCAGGAGGTACCGTCGGTCACCATCAACAAGGTCTGCGGCAGTGGCCTCAAATCGGTCATTCTCGCGGCCCAGGCGATCAAGGCCGGAGATGCCGATATTATCGTTGCCGGTGGTTTCGAAAATATGAGCGCCACCGCCTACGCCCTGCCCCAGGCCCGGTTCGGCTACCGGATGAATGCCCCAGCCAACGGCATGGTCGACATGATGGTCCATGACGGTCTGTTCTGCGCCATGAACAAATGCCACATGGGCAAGACAGCGGAAAATATCTGCGAACGCTGGAATCTCAACAGAGAGGAGCTGGATGCCTTTGCGGTGGCCTCACAAAACAAGGCTGAGGCCGCCATTGCTGCCGGTCGCTTCAAGGATGAAATCGTTCCCGTTATGATTCCACAAAGAAAAGGTGAGCCGATCTGTTTTGACACCGACGAGCACTACACCCCCGGCTCAACCCAGGAAAAAGTGGCAAAACTCAGACCCGCATTCAAGAGCGACGGCATGGTGACCGCAGCCAACGCCTCCGGTATCAATGACGGTGCCGCCGCGGTTGTGGTTATGTCCGCGGACAAGGCCAGAGAACTGGGTATCACCCCCATGGCCAAGTTGACGGGCTACGCCTCCGCCGGTGTCGATCCGGCCATCATGGGCATCGGCCCTTCAGCGGCTTCACCCAAGGCTCTGGCCAAAGCCGGCAAATCCCTGGACGAGATCGAACTGATCGAGGCTAATGAGGCCTTTGCCTCGCAAAGTATCGCGGTGGCCAGGGATACCGGTTTTGACATGACCAAGGTCAATGTCAATGGTGGGGCCATCGCCCTGGGCCACCCCATCGGCGCTTCCGGAGCGCGCATTCTGGTTGCCCTGCTTCATGAAATGGGCAAACGTGAAGCCCGCAGCGGGTTGGCGACGCTCTGCATCGGTGGCGGCATGGGTATTGCCGCGGTTGTTGAACGGTAAAATCTCTGGGGGGACAAGAGACACCAGGACTGTTGCCACCAAGCAAAGCATGTTGGCCACCTGTCTCATAACACCATCCCCCACACCATCATCGCCCGGCGGTGCCACCGCGTGCACCGCCGGGCGATCGACACCCGCATGATTGTACTCAAAGACCAGGATAGTGGTCGATGGCTGCATTTTTCCCGTCCGTACCAGGTGGTTGTTACCCACAGGACCGAGGAGGTGCCAGCCTGCCTGGAGGAAATCGATCGGCTGGTGAGAACCCGGGGGTGGGCTGCCGCCGGATTTCTTGCTTATGAGGCAGCACCGGCTCTGGACCCGGCGCTGAAAGTGGCCAGAGATAAGGACACCTTCCCACTGCTCTGG
>SKJK01000355.1 GCA_007121995.1 Desulfobulbaceae bacterium | reverse complement strand
TCCCGGGGATCCAGAATTTCGGCAGGATCGGGATTAATGGTCAAATGGCCTCCTCGGAGCAGGGCGATAACACTGCAGCCGGTGGTTTGCCTGATGCCACTGGCAATCAGGGTCTTCCCTGCAAGATGGGGGTGGACTTTGCACCGGAAGATATTCAATCCTTCGGTGAGCATGAGGACTTTGCCCGGGGTGAGGATATTGATTATGGTGTTGGCGGCCATGGAAGCGTGCGACATGACCAGATCAGCTCCGGCGGCATGGAGGACACTGATATTCCGGTCCAGGGTGGCCCGGCTGATGATCTGGATATCCGGGCGTAGCCGCCGGCAGTAGATGGTCAGGTAGATGTTGACCTCATCACTGTGGGGGGTGATAAACACGGAGGGTGCCTCGTAGATACCGGCTTTCGCCAGAGTACCAAGATCGGCGGCACTGCCTATGATGAAGTTGCTGTCCCGATCGCTCAGGCGGGGGTTTTTTTCGACAATGCGGTAGGCGATTCCTTGCTCACGCAAGGTTTTGGCAGCCGCTCTGCCTACCCGCCCGCCGCCGAGGATAAGGACCGGAGCGACGGTGACATCCGATTCGCCGACATAGGCGTCATACGCGGCCAGCTGTTTTTTCGATCCGGCCAGGACGAGAACAGAACTTGATTCGATAAGGGTTTCCGCAGTGGGCAGGCTGAAAAGACCCCGATCCCATATGCCGGCCACGGTGATACCGGTAGCCTGGCGTAGTTGGATTTCCCGGATGGTTTTGCCTACCAGACGGGTCCGCATGGCTGAAGCTTCTGCGATGACAAGTTCTTCGAACCGGCCGATGATATTGAAGCGGGTCTGGGATCCGAGTGTTCGCCGCGCCAGGGACTGGCCCAACATTTTCATAAACTGAAACACATGATTGCAGCCGGCAAGCTGGAGAATGTCCACCGATTCATTCAGATCGGCATTGGCGGCGATGGGCACTGCCGGGGCGGTTTCCCGCACCGTGTAGGCGATACTGGTGTTACGCATGTCGTCATTCACCGCCACCACCAGAGCGGCTGTGTCGGCATGAGCCCGATGGTAGGTGTCAGGATCATCCAAATGGCCAACCAGCACCTTGTAGCCTTGGTCTGCCAGATCGAGGGCCTGCTGCACCTCAGAAATGAGAATGATATACTCATGCCCGTATTGACGTAAACGCGCAACCAGGGCTATGGCAATGGGATCAAAGCCGGTGATGATGACATGGTTGCTGATTCTATGGGGCAACTGTCTGGGGACCCGGGATTTATTCTGAGATTCAAGCCAGGGTGCGTAAAAGAACTGAATAAAGGTGAAGGGCAGCATCACCAGCAGAAAAATGATGCCGGAGAGCAGCACGACCATGGAAAAAAACCGGCCAAGGTCGCTGTGAAAAGTGATGTCGCCGAAACCGAGAGTGGACATAGTCGTCAAGGTCCAGTAGATGCCGGTCACGATGGAGTAGTCCCGGCCTTCCTTGGCCATGAGGAAATGGAACAGAATGCTGTATATAGTGACAAGGAGGGCGAGCGCCAGGAAAAATTCCGCCAGGGCTCGGAGGTTGCGTTGCGCCCGTTTGTTCTGGAGGAGAAAGAGAATCTGTGCAGGGAGAAATTTCATGGCTACAGTGACCGTTTTGCCTGGGGTTGATTGCTTGAGCGGCTATTTTTTCTTTCACCTGGCGGCAGCACCAGCAGGGCGATCGTCACGAACCAGTACAGCACCAGGGTAAGCAGGAGGACCACCACGAAGCTCCGTTTCTTTCGGAAAGCCAGGTGCGCGTTGATCGGGAAGGCGGCAACGATGATCATGTACACGCTGTATGCGATTGCCGTTTCTTGCCAGGCCCTCAAGACCATTGCCTGAACTCCATTTCCCTTTGCAGAGTTTTTTTTCTTTCCTGTCCGGTAAAGAAGGAGGCCACCCCCACCCCGAAGGTATCACCGGGGTAGCACCAAATAAAAAAGCACCTAACGATTTCTCGCTAAGTGCTTGATTTTACTGGTGCCGAGACCAGGATTTGAACCAGGGACACACGGATTTTCAGTCCGTTGCTCTACCGACTGAGCTATCTCGGCGGCTGTGCTTGAAGACCTGTGTACTTAGCAAAAGGTGGTGCTGCTTGTCAATGATTTTTTTATTTTTCGTCCTTCTTGAACAGGTCGCCCAGGTCAATGTCGAATTTGTCGAGAGCTGTGCCGGTTTTCACCGAGGGAGAATACCGCTTGCCCGCGGCACTGCCGCTGACAAATCGAGCAGGTGCTTCCAGGTCCAGCCCATTGAAATGGAGGTCTTCCAGTACGGCCGTAGCGGCTTGCTGGGAAGATGATGGCGCCTCAGGCTCCGTGGTGAGAGCCGCGACTGGTTCCAACGCTGGTTCCGGCTGCTGAAAACGTTCGTCAGACGATGGGGCCAGATCAGAAATATCCAAGTCGCCGAAATCAAGAGCCGGCAGGTTGGGTTTCTTTTCGTCTTCATCGTCATCAAGGTCCAAGGTGAATTCCTCGCCGAAAGAGACTTCCTCAAGGTCATCCAGGTCCACGACTGGTTCTTCTTCGGCTGTGATGGCTGCAGTGGTGATGTCGTCTTCAAGGTAAAATTCTGTGTCGATCCCCTGTCGCAGAATGTCATCGCCATTGCTATCCATAACCTCTGCGCTCTCTTCCACATTGATCTCCGAGACTGCGGGAGATTGGGAACCCATTTTTTCTGTCAGGTTGAGAAACATCGGTGCCTGAGCATTGTAGACCGTACCATGGATCCCGTGTACGAGCTCGTTAATGGTTCGGTTACATTTCTTGCAGACTTCCAAATGATCAAAGGATGTATAACCACATTTCGGACAACGCATACGTATCGCCTGGGTAAGGGAAAGGTTTATGCGGCATGATGCCGAAACAAACCGGAAAGGAACCTTTATTGGCATTATCGCACAGCGACGAAAAGAAAATCAAGGTATGAGATAAAAAAACAGGATGAAAATGACATCTTTTTGTGTGACTGGCATCTTACACTTGCGCAGGTCGAACAGTTTACAGTTGTAAGGTTATTGATTGCCGGCAGATTCAGCTCTTTTTCCGGTCTGCTGCCCACAAGGCCTGATCGAGATCCCAGAGGAGATCTTCAATATCCTCAAGTCCTACGCTTAGACGAATCAGATCCGGTGCGACCCCCGCCTGGTGCATTTCCTGGTCATCGAGCTGGCTGTGGGTGGTACTGGCCGGGTGAATAGCCAGGCTTTTTGCATCACCAACATTGGCGACATGGCTGAAGAGCTGCAGCTTGTCAATGAATTGCTGTCCATTTGCCCTGCCACCTTTGATGCCAAAAGCGATGATGGCTCCTGCACCATCGGGCATGTAGCGTTGTGCCTGCTGGAAACTGGGATGATCGGCCAGGCCCGGATAGGAGACCCGGGTGACCTGTTCATGGCTCTGGAGAAATTCAGCCACCTGCTGGGCATTGTCAGTATGGCGGCGCATACGCAGGCTCAAGGTTTCAACTCCCTGCACAGTCAGCCAACTGTTAAAGGGCGAGGCGCACATGCCCATGTCCCGCAGCGTCTGCACACGTGCCTTGAGAAGAAAGGCCGCTGGGCCAAGTGTGCTGTATACCAGGCCGTGATAGGATGGGTCGGGTTCGGTGAAATTGGCAAAGCGACCGCTGCTCCAGTCAAAATTGCCCGCATCCACCAGCAGGCCGCCCAGACAGGTGCCGTGACCGTTGAGGAATTTGGTGGTACTGTGACTGACGATATCAGCCCCCCACTCGATGGGACGGCAGAGGTATGGAGTGGCCAGGGTGTTATCAATGATCAGGGGAAGGTTGTGGGCTTTGGCCATGGCGGCGACTTCTTCGAAGGGAAAGAGAATCAGGCCGGGGTTACCCAGAGTCTCTCCGTAGATGAGTTTAGTATTGGGGCGGATGGCGCGCTGGAAGGAATCCGGCTCGGCGGGATCGGCAAAGGTGACCTCGATACCCAGCCGGGGCAGGGTGTAGTGGAGTTGGTTGTATGTTCCCCCATAAAGGCTACTGCTGCTGACAATATGGTCACCTGATGTACAGAGAGTGAGAAAAGCCAGGGTCTGGGCGCCATGACCGCTGCTTGCCGCCAGGCCGGCGATACCACCTTCGAGGTCAGCAACCCGGGTTTCGAGAACCTCGGTGGTTGGATTCATGATGCGGGTGTAGATGTTGCCGGACTCCTTGAGCGCAAACAGATTGGCGGCGTGCTGTGAATTTTGAAAAGTGTATGAGGTCGTCTGGTACAAAGGAAGCGCCCTGCTGCCGGTGGTCGGGTCAGGGCTCTGGCCGGCATGGAGTTGGCGGGTGCTGAAACCCAAGCGGCGTTGTGGGTTTGTCATGATATGGCCTCCTGATAAGGGGGTTAGATGAAACACCCGGTCCGGGGAAACGATCCCGGGGGGCAAGCAAAAGGCTGTTTGACCTGAAAACTGGAATCGTTGACCAGCCCGGTGGACGGGGGCGCTGTCTGCAGGAGACGATTTGTTGTTGATGCGCTTCAGACAGCGATCAGACTGAACAATTGGTCTCTTCTGGCGCAAGTATACCGTATTTGGCTTTGATTCACGAATTTCTTAGCAGCTTTCCCATGGATTTTTTTTTGTCACCGTGTATCTGGCACCAGTGAAGAATAATCATATCCGGTATTGTTTGCTGCGGGCGCCTCCACTGTGGACAGGCTGGTTGTGGCGGTGAGTGGTCTTCTGCATGGCAGCCTGGTTCAACCCAGACGAAGCATTGGTGAATAGTGCCAATTGTTTGCTTGCGTCGAATCTGGTTCTGGGAGAAAGTGAGGCTGACACGTTTCCATCCAGAAGCGAGATATGTTGTTCTGAATCGAGGTACACTGGCGAATGTAACCGCGGGCATTGAGTTACTATTCCGAAGGTTACATGCAAAGAGTCAGGGGGGGTAGAGCCGTTTCTGGACAGGAACTGACAAGGAGAACAGGCATGGGACACCTTACCGGGAAAGACCTGTATAGGCAGTTGGGCAGACGCCTGGATCAGGCACCGATGCGCATTCCCTGGACGCAGATTTTACGTGAACTGCTGGAGACGCTGTATTCCCCGGCAGAGGCCGAGCTGGTCTGCCGTCTGCCTTTTCGTCCTTCAACTCTGGATCGTATCGCACGCCTGTCTGGTGAGAACGAACTGCGGTTGTACGACATGCTGGAGAGACTCTGCGCCAAGGGTTTGGTGCTCGATATCTGGAATGGCCGGGAGTACCAGTATATGGTCAGCCCGATTGTCATTGGTTTTTTTGAGTTCACCATGATGCGCACCGGACCAGATTTGCCCATGGCGCGCTGGGCTGAACTCTTTCAAAGGTATATGTTCAGGGAAAGGGACTTTCTTACCGCCAATTTCGGAGACGGACAGCAGGTATCGGTGATGCGGGCGTTGCCCCATGAAGAGGCCCTGGGCGAGCACGTTGAAATCCTTGCCTACGAACAGGCCGCGGCCCTCATCGAAGAACAGAGCGATTTCTCCCTTGGGCTCTGTTCCTGCCGCCACGAAAAGCATCATCTGGGCCATGCACCATGCCGTACCCCCATGACGACCTGTACCTCCATGGGGGCCGGGGCTCGATTTTTGATCAGAAACGGGTTTGCCCAGCCGATAGAAAAACAGGAAATGCGCGATATCCTCGCTCGTTCCAGGGACCAGGGCCTGACCTTGTCCACCGATAATGTCCGCCGGGACGCGGGCTTTATCTGTCACTGCTGCGGATGCTGTTGCAACCTGCTGCAAGGGGTGCGGGAAACAGGCTATCCGGGCATTCTGGTCACTTCCGGTTTTGTGGCGAAAGTGACCGCGGCTCTGTGTACCGGTTGCGGCCTGTGCGCCAAGGCCTGCCCGATAGCTGCTATCAGGATTGAGACTGAAAGCGCCACGGACAAAAACGCATCATTGAGCAAGATGGCGCGGATTGGCTCCATCTGTCTGGGCTGCGGAGTTTGTGCTCTGCAATGCCCCACCGGCGCTCTGCAATTGCAGTCGCGGGCCCGCAAAGTCCTGCATCCTGAGGACAGCTTTGAACGGGTCCTTCTGCAGGCCTTGGAACGGGGCACACTCCAGTCTTTGCTCTTTGACAACCCCAACAGTCGCACTCAGGGGTTCATGCGCGGTCTGGTCGGCGGATTTTTGCGATTATCGCCGGTCAAGCAAGCCTTGCTGAGCGATGTCCTTCGTTCCCGTTTTCTTGCTGTTCTGCGACGGGCCACACAATAGTTGCTGTTTCAATACCTGTGGTCTTGGCAACCGGGGAGGTTCAACCGCACCCGTTTCCACCACCGACACAAGCCCCTTTGGACGAACATTTCCGCGTCCTGCCCTGGAGACTGGTAAAGCCCTGACCGGTGTAAACCGCTTCCAAGCCGCGTTCGATAAAACCGGCCATGGTAACTACCTGTATCCCCCGGTTTTGCAGGATCTCCTTGGGGGATTCACCCAGGTCGTTGACCAAGATGGCTCGACAGTCAGCGAGGATGCGGCTGATGTTGAGCCAACGCTGGCCTCCTCCACCGGAAGGCGGCGCGTTTCGTTCTTCAAGACAACGGTACCCACCGGCATCATCCTGGCCCCAAATCTGAAAACGGGTCGCCTCTCCCAGATGCTGATTGACCAGTACGCCTTCCAGGGTTGCCACCGCAACATAGGGGCGCTCTGCTTCGGCCTGCGGCGCGGGTATTTGGGCGCAGGCGCTGAGGCAGCCTCGCATCTCTTCGGTACGGTCCTGATCGAGCAGGCCGACTGCATCGGCCCGGCAGCGGGTGCAATGCCGCATCTGGGGCAGGAACTGTTCGGCCTCGGTGCGGATTCGCTCCATCTGCTCCTTGTCCGGCTCGCCAATGTGCTCGAAGGCGGTGTCCACGTTGGGAAACATGGCCATGCAGTTGAGTAGATCCACCCCTTTTGCCTGCAAGGCCGCAGCCAACTCCGGAACATGATGGTCATTGACACCCGGGATGATGATGGTGTTGACCTTGACGGTGATGCCGTGCATTTTGAGCAGATCAATGGCCTGCAGCTGGCGGGCAAGGAGCAGTTCCGCTCCCTGACGGCCTCGGTACAGTACCTTGCCGTCCCGCACCCAGGCATAGATCTGGGCTGAGATCTCCGGATCCACCGCATTGATGGTGATCGTGACGTGGGAAACGCCTATCTCCGCCAGTTCCGGGACATGGGGTGCCACATTCATGCCATTGGAAGAAAGACAGAGAATGGTGTCGGGGTGGTGTTTGCGGATAAGACGCATTGTCTCCAGAGTCACATCGGCATTGGCAAAAGGATCTCCGGGGCCGGCAATACCCGCCACCGAGATGCGCGGTTCTTTTTCCAGCACTCTGTCCATATACACCAGGGCTTGCGACGGGGTCAGCAGGGTGCTGGTGACCCCGGGCCGCGATTCATTGACGCAATCATATCTGCGGTTGCAGTAGTT
>SKJK01000278.1 GCA_007121995.1 Desulfobulbaceae bacterium | reverse complement strand
CGACCTGGGCCAGGGCCTGATCGTCGAGGGGCCGGGAGCCGAGGTACACGGTGGAGACGTACACAAGATACATGGTGCTGCCGAGAAACAACGCATGGCGGACATCGAGCGGCAGGACGGAAAAACCGCCGGCGATCATCAACAGAATACCGACATAGTACCCGGAAGCAAAGCCGCCCAATTGAACCGTCATCAGCGAGATAGTAAGGGCGCCAAGCAGCATGGCGCTGTACATAAACAACCGGGTGTGACGTCGGAACCGGGGCAAGGTTAAGAGCAGGATTAAGGCGAACAGCAGCAGAACAAAACAGAGCCGCCAAAAAAAGAACAGCGGAAATTGTGGGCGGCAGCAGATAAAATCAAGCAAAGAAAAGAGCGAAAAAAAGACAATACCGAGCCACAGGCTGATCTTGGTCCGCTGGTAAAACAGTTCTTCCAGTTCTTCGGCCTGACGGGTAATAACCACTTCCGGGGCCGAAGCCATAGGTCACTCCTTGATGGCCATGGCAAAAAGGTTGACCTGTTCCGGCTCGGCTATGATCTCCACCCGATCACCAAAAGGGGTAGCGGCGAACAGTTCCCGTAAATCGTCGGCGGTACGGTAAATCAGTTCCCATTTGAGCAGTTTATCGAGAAAGAGTGAATCTGGGTAAAAGGCGAAGTTGCCCAGCAGCAATGTGCCGCCGGGTTTGAGGTGGCGGTGGCATTGGCTGATGAGGGCCCGGAACAGACGGGGATCGAGATAATCACACAGGCCGGCGGAATAGATGACGTCGAGCGGTTCGATGTGATGTCGGACCCGCCCCAAAGCCCATTTGATGACATTTTCGCTCATCAGCCGGATCGAGGCCCGGTGGGGAAAGATATTGACATGCTGATTAGTGTAGCGCAGGGCCTCACTGTCGATATCGACGCAGAGTGCCTCGATATATTGGCTGTATTCGCACTCCGCGAGAAAATCAAAAAGTTCCCGGTTGGGACCGCAGGCCAGATTCATGATGCGGGTTACGTTGCCTCGACCGGCGATATCGCTGCTGAGGCGCAGCAATTCGTTTTTGAGCAGCAACCGTCGTCCTCGAATGGCCAGGGAACCGGGGCGGCGCAAACAGAAATCGTCAATGATCTCACCTAATTTACCTTCTCCTGCGGGAACATTGGCATAGATGTGCTCCATCATCAGAAAATCACCGGCATACCCTTTGGGCTTGTAGTAGGCCCGTTCGGCAAAGCGGCTGCGCATGAAATAGGGGAAGATCTCCTTGAGGAGATACCCCCACATCACCTCTTCATAGCCGCTGCCTTGCATGGTTGCCGCGAATTGACCAAGGGAGGTGTTGAGTTCGTTGAGGACGCCGTGGCAACGGGCTTCACTGTCCGGAGCCAGCCGTCCTTCGGTCTCGGCTTTCTGCAACTGGTGGGAAAGGTTGAATAATTCGGACTTGAACACTTCCATCCGGCTGCTGATCTCATGCCATCGAGTGGAGCGAACCAGTGGAGCAGGCAGGGGTTTTGATTCGGTGTAACGGCTGGCATGCCGAGTGGACAGTGACTGCGCATACCCGGCTATGGGTTCACGTTCACCGGCGATACGGCGGAACTTGCCGCAGATTTTGCGGGTGAGAAAAAGGATGAAATCCATGAAAAGGTCGGGATGTTCTCTGCGCAGGGTCTCCATGACCCTGCTGTCGAAGATGCCGATTCGGGATGGGCTGACTGCCTGGATGTCGCGAACCCTTGATTCTCCGTCAAAAAAACCGATTTCACCGAAGAATTCCCCGGCACCGATCAGGGCAACAGTGATTCGGGTGTCTGCAGGATCGGTATAACTGACTTCCACGGCACCGTCTTCCAGGTAGTAAAACGTACTGGTGGGCGCTCCCGGTGCCAAAATGGGCTCTCCGGCAGTAAAAGAACGGATGACGGCCAGCGGCAGTACCTGGGCTAGCAGGGTGGTTTCCAGGGGACTGATGCCATCATGCAGTGGCGATGGTGTATTGGCAGGTTGATTCATGCCGGATTCCTTGCGTAGTGGTAGTGCCTCGGATCATCCCATGCTTGGGCGGATAGACCCGTATTTCGGAAAGAGTTGCAACATATCCCAAACAAGACTCCAGCCGTCACGAACTCAGAACGTGGTCAGCAGGCCAAGGGTCAGGGCATGCGCTCCCCCGTTGGTGAAGGTTCCGTCAATGCCCGGGAGGCCGGCGGCGCCGTCATTGGTTACAGAACGGCTTTTAGTGTAGTGGTACATGTAGGAAAGACCAAATTCCAGACCGGCGGCATAGCGGTAGCGGATGCCGGCGCTATAGACCAGGGCATCGGCATCGGGCAGGTCAAAACCGAGGGTGGCTGTCGGAACCGGGGTGCGATCGTACGTCAAGCCCAGGGTTGAGGTCCAACGAGGGTTCCAGACATACGAAAGCCCACAACGGTAGGCATCGCTGTCGTGCCAGTTTTTGGGGACGGGACGGTCAAAGCCATCGAATACGGTACCGAGAAAATCCTGTTCGTAGGTGAAGTCAAGAGTGTTGAACGAGGACCAGAACGTCCGGTCCCAGCCCAGTTCAACAGTGAGACGGTCAAAGGTATAGGCAAAGGCCAGACTGAGCACCGCCGGCAGGGTGATGCCGACGGTCCCGGGTCCTGAATAGGCGGCCAGGGGTATCGATCCCGCCTGGGCGCGGAGTGTACTGGTCCCATCGAGGTCAAGGTTGATTTCGGAACGGTAAGTTGCCGCAACAGCCAAAGATTCATGCGGCTTTATGGTCATCGCCAGATTATACCCGGGCCGGGTGTCGGTGCCGTCTGAGGAGCGGCTGAGAGAGGTCAAGGGGGTCAACTGATCAAAGGGGGGGTTGAGTACCTCACTGTCCACTTCTCCTCGGCCATGGACGAGCCGGATACCACCACCAAGACTCAACCAGGGCAGAGGGGCAAAGGCAACAGAAGGATTGGCTTCCACCACCAAGAGCGAGAACTGTTGTGCGCTTGCCCGAGGCAGTGGTTGTTGCCATTTTTTAGATAATCCAAAGGGATAGGTAAGAGAAAAACCAAAGCGTAGGGGACCGTGGGCAGGAGAGACCGCATGGACAAGCGGCATAAAAAAACGCTCGCTTTGGGAAGAAGCGTTGAGCAGGGCGGTGCGGTGGTCCTGATAGGTTATGGTGGGCAGATCAAGGATGGTCAGGCTGGTTTCCACCTGCCATTGATCAGCTGTAAAACTCATATTGGCTGGGTTATAGTAGCCAGCATCCGGTCCAGGGGTTGAGGCGGTCCGTGCACCTGATAAACCGACTGCCCCGAGGGATTGGTTGGTGATTCTGAAACCGGCGGCCGCGGCGGGCAGTGGGATGGCTGCGATCAAAAGAAGGGTGGCAATCAGCAATGGTCCGCTATTTTTTTGCCCCTGTCGCGGAAGGGAGTGTTTCGTTTCCGTCATGAAAGTTCTCCCGAAAGCAGCTGTTTTCATCTGGCTCGATCCTGTCCGATACCCTCGTTAAATGAAGTATAGCATTGATCACAGGAAAAAAAATGATTTAATAAATGATCAGAATGGAATAATAATTTGCCGTCGGCCTGTTCCGGGGGAAAAGCATTGTCCTGCATGGTTAATGAGAGGCGAACATTTACGCCAGGTGAAGGGCTGGTACACGTTTTCCTTATGATCCAGCTACCAGATCGGCATATTCTTTGTTTCGCTCAAGAAATGTCACCGCATAGGAGCATTGGGGGACTACTTTTTTCCCTCGACTGCGAACATCTTCCATGGCGTACCTGGTCACCCTGGCCGCCAGGTCGCGGCCGCGAAGTTCCGGGGGGACAAAGGTGTGGGTCAAGACCAGTGCGCCATCCTCGCGCTCCTCATACTTGAGCAGGGCAAGCTTTCCGTCCAGGGGTAGTTCGTATTGGTGCATCAGTTCATTGTGGCGAGGTTCATTTTCCATAATAACTCCTTGGGAAAAGTGTATGGTTTCAGGTGTCAACAATCAGTTCAGGCAGTTCTTTGCTTCCATTGGGTGAACGTTTACAGGTTTTCTGCAAAGTACTGACTGTATACTATTCTACATTTTTTTCTGTATGTCAGGTCAAATGTATCGACAAACACAGAGTACCGAGCAAAAAGGAGGAACGGTTCTGTCGCTGACCACAAAAAAACGACGGTACCCCTTTAGATTCCCTCCCCGCAGAAATAACAAAACAGTTCGCCGGGTTCTTCGTTTGTTGACCCGTTCCCGGTATATCAGGAATGCAAAGGTTCATTTTCCTGACAACAAGGTCGTCCTGCTGCCCCATGGCGGCGATTTTTTCCCAGCGCTTTTTCAGGCTATGGCCGAGGCCCGGAGTTCGATCTGCGCTGAATTCTACATCATCAGAAATGACGCTACCGGTACCAGCTTTGCCCATGCTCTCATGGAGGCCGCTGCCCGAGGCCTGCAGGTGGCCTTGATATACGATTTTATTGGCTGTCTTGAGACGCCGGACAACTATTTTCAACAACTTCGAGACAATGGTGTCCATTGTCTGTCCTTCAATAAACCGGCCTTTTCCCGGCTTGGACTGCTCGACGTCCGCAATCATCGTAAAATGGTGGTTATCGATGGGAGCACCGCTTTTGTTGGCAGCCTCAATGTCGGTGACGAATATGCAGGATACGGTGACAGCTACCAGCATTGGCGTGATACCGGTATTCGCCTTGATGGATTGGCGGCGGGTCAGTTGCGTCGATTGTTCCGGCGGACCTGGGTCAGAGAGGGAGGGGGGAAAATCCCCCGGCCACCATCACGACCATCGGTGCAGATGCCCATGGGAGACGCTGGTGTTGTCATCGTCCACGGCACTCCTCACCACGCCCGTTCGGTGATCGGTTCTTCTTTTCGCCTGGCCATGGCGGGTGCCATCCGTAACATCACTATCATGACCCCCTATTTTGTGCCCGGTCCGCGGGTCTCGCGCTCTCTGCTCCGTGCGGTTCGAAATGATATCAAGGTGCAACTGATTCTTCCCTCGGTCAGTGATCTCCCCTGGGTGCAGCTGGCGACTCGTGCGTATCTGGCCCCGCTGCTCAATGCTGGTGTGGAAATTTTTGAGCGCCAGGGGACCATTCTTCACGCCAAGGTGATGCTCATTGACGACTGCTGGGTGATGGTGGGGTCGGCCAATCTTAATTATCGCAGTTTTCATCGCAACCATGAAAACAATGTCATCATCGACAGCCGGGAGTTCGGAGCAGAGGTGCAGGCGATGTTTGTCGAGGATCTGCGGCAATCCCGGAGGATCACTGTTGCCGAGTATGAACGGAGAACCCTGTTGCAACGGTTGCTGCAATGGCTTTTCAGTCCGATAAGCCGTTTTCTCTGAGATGGTTGCTGGATCGTAACCGATCACGGGGTTGGCAACTGCTTGGTTTATCAAGCCCCTGTGTTGTACCTGGATTCGTGAGCGTCCGTCCGTGCGTCAGCTTTTCTTGCGTTTGCTTTTCCGCAATGGTATCCATTGCCTCAGCAGAAAGAAGGATCGGGACCAGCGCGTTCCTCCAACAACGGACTCTCGCAGCTGTAACCGTAACATGGGACAATAAGGAATAAAATGACAGCGTATAGCCTGGGCATCGACACCGGCGGCACCTACACCGACGCCGTTCTTATGGAGACAACAACTGGCCGGGTTGTGGCCTGGAGCAAGGAGCGGACCACGCCCCATGACCTCAGCATCGGGGTGGGCCGGGCTCTGGCCGCAATGTTCCGGCAGGAGGTCAAACCGGAGGCTGTTGTTCGTATGGCCGTGTCAACGACCTTGGCCACCAATGCCGTGGTCGAAGATCGGGGGGCCAGAGTCGGCCTGTTTGTCCTTGGCTATGTCCGCCATTTCAAGCTGCCGGTGGTGGCCAATATTTTTCTCAAGGGCGGGCATACTATCACCGGAGAGGAAGACCAACCGCTCGATCTCGAGGGGTTGGTGGACACCCTGTCCGGCTTGGCCGGTGAAATTGACAGTTATGCAGTCTGTGGGGCCATGAGCATTAAAAACCCTGCCCACGAATTGGTCGCCCGGGAAGCGATCAGCCTGATTGACCCCAAACCGGTCTTCTGTTCTCATCAGGTGTCCAGTCATCCCGGGATGCTGGAACGCTCGGCCACCGCTTGTCTCCACGCCAAACTGATGCCGCTGATGACCGATTTCCTGGCCTCGATTCAACGCTCGATGCTGGCGGTCGGCTTGTCCTGTCCGGTGACCATTATTCTTGGCAATGGTCGCGGGGCGAAGCTCGAACAGGTCGTTGATCGGGCAGCAATCACCATGGCCAGTGGACCGGCGGCCACCGCCCGTTTTGGCGCCGCTGCCGTCCAGGGCAACGCTCTGGTGGTTGATGTCGGCGGCACAACCACTGATGTCTGTCTGATTCAAGATGGTGCGCCGCAGCTCAATCGCGAGGGGTGTGTCATTGGGGAATGGAGGACCCATGTCGAGGCTGTGGACATGTACACCTCCGGGACAGGTGGGGACAGTCAGGTTGTCTGCTTGCGGGATGGAACCATCAGGTTGAACAAGACCCGGGTGCAGCCGCTGGCCATGACCGCGAACCTTCCGGATCCCGGGAAGTGGATGGATGAGGACTTCGAGGTCTGCCTGGTCTTACCAGTACCGGGGCTGGACAGGACACTGCTTGCCAACGACCCGGTGCTTGAGTATCTGGACCAGCATGGACCAACAACGCCAGGCCGACTGGCACGGCAGACCGGTGTTGCCTCGATTGCTCTGGAAAAAAAACTGGAGCGTCTGGCCTTTCTCCAGCAGGTTGTGGTGGCCGGCTTTACGCCCACAGATGCCTTGCATGGCCTGGGTATTCTCACCCTTGGAGACGGAAGGGCCAGCCGCACAGCGGCCTCAATCCTGGCCCATCGAGCCGGACTGACTGCGGAGAGGTTCTGCCGGCAGGTGGTGACTGAAACCGAAAAGGCGATTGAAGGGATCCTGCTGACCTATCTCTGCCGGACGATCTGGGCGGGTGATCAGGCGACTCCTTTTCTTGATCGTCGGGACAATGCTCTCTTCGCCATGGACTTCACCCTCAAACTGCCCCTCATCGGTATCGGTGCCGCAGCCCGGTGTTTTCTGCCCGGAGTGGCCCAGAGGCTGGGCACTACGGTTTCCTTTCCCCAGTACTGTGAGGTCGGCAATGCGGTGGGGGCTGCCTTGATCGGTATGGATGTCTGAAAATCGCCGCATTTATAACCTATTTACAATAAAATGTGCTCCAAACAAGACTCCAGCCTTCACGGATTCAGGAGAAAGATTGGCTGCAGCTTTATCGCCCTCATTGCTCCTGTTCGCATTTTCAGGGCTCCTTGTCCTGAGGAATTATCTGGTAGGCCTGCTGGACTTCCTCGGGAATGGACACTGGACGGCCACTGTCTATGTCGCAGAAAAGGAACAGTGTTGCCGCAGTCGCCAGCACGGTCGCATCGGCCGGTCGGTAAAATTTG
>SKJK01000023.1 GCA_007121995.1 Desulfobulbaceae bacterium | reverse complement strand
GGCATGTTCGAGCTCAACAATGAACATCACCGCGTCTTCGTTGTTTTTATCAAGGACCTTGGCGGTGATGGCGATGGACACTTCCCAGTGATCCCCGTCAATCTTACCATTTTTCAACTGCAGATTGAAATCGACCTTGGGATTCTGGTTTTTAGCCAGAAAGACCTTGGGGGCGCTGGGACTTTCAAAAGAAAAATCCTTTATATACATTTTCTGCATGCGAAAAACAGGTTGATCGGGTTGTTTTCCCGTTTGTTCTGCTGTGTGTTCTGCCATGTTTTTTCCTTCTTGTTTGAGTCAATGAAATCGGATTTCGGGTTGATCTCCCACCAGTTGAGAGGGGTTGTGCACCGGATACGTACTTAAACAGTTGTTGTGTTTGGTTGGTACTGAAATAAGGCGCACCATAACAGGGAAATTCCTGAAGGCAAATCAAAAACAGTTGCCCCCGTCCTCTTGGCATAAGATGAACGTGCGCCTGGTAAAAACCCAGCCCCCTCCCTTTTTTATCCGTTCGTGGTTGCCTGCATAGAGGGGTTGTGGCGGGCAGCCACAACTATTACAGGAGCTGCTGCAGAAACTTGCCGGTGTAGGAGTGTGGATGGACGGCAATTTCCTCTGGTGTGCCGACAGCAATGACTGCGCCGCCACCGCTGCCACCCTCGGGGCCGATATCTATCACGTAGTCAGCTGTCTTGATGACATCGAGATTATGTTCGATGACCACCACCGTGTTGCCGCCATCGACCAGCCTCGAGAGCACATGGAGCAGATGGCGGATATCCGCCGGGTGCAGGCCGGTGGTTGGTTCGTCGAGGATGTACAGGGTCTTGCCGGTTGAGCGTCGGCTCAGCTCCTTGGCGAGTTTGACCCGTTGTGCTTCACCTCCCGATAGAGTTACCGAAGACTGACCCAGGGAAAGGTAGCCGAGACCAACGTCATCGATGGTCTGCAGGCGGTTGCGAATCGGCGGTACATTCTGAAAAAACTCCAGGGCCTCCGCAACGGTCATGGCAAGAATTTCAGCGATGTTTCTCCCTTTGTAGCGGATATCCAGGGTTTCTTCGTTATACCGTTTGCCCAGGCATCGCTCACAGGTCACATAGAGGTCGGGGAGAAAATGCATGGCGATCTTGAGCACCCCGTCACCTTCGCAGGATTCGCAGCGGCCACCCTTGATGTTGAAGCTGAAACGACCGGGTTTATACCCGCGCGCCCTGGATTCAGGTAACCGCGACAGAAGCTCGCGTACCGGGGTCATGACACCGGTGTAGGTGGCGGGGTTGGATCGAGGGGTTCTACCAATGGGGCTCTGGTCGATATCGATCACCTTATCCAGATTTTCCAGACCGGCCAGGAGCTGCGGTCCCTGCCGGTATCCTTTGGGGTCGAAAAAAAAGCGCTGAGCCTCCTGAAACAACGTCTCGATGACCAGAGAGCTTTTACCAGAGCCGGAGACCCCGGTGACGCAGGTCATAACACCCAGGGGAAAGCGGACCGAGAGCTGCTGCAGATTGTTGACCGTGGCACCTCGAACCTCGATACCATGAGCGCCCCCTTGGCGGATGGAGCGCCGTTGCAGGGGCACTTCGATTTTGAGGCGGCCGGAGAGATACCCACCGGTGAGTGATTGCTCACAGTCCAACAGACCGGGGACCGGGCCGGAATAGAGAATTTCGCCGCCATGGACACCGGCTCCTGGGCCAATGTCGAGAACATGATCGGCACTGGCGATGGTGTCGGCATCGTGTTCGACCACGATAACTGTATTGCCCAGGTCGCGGAGATTGACCAGGGTCTTGATCAATTTATTGTTATCACGCTGATGCAGGCCAATGCTCGGTTCGTCGAGTATGTAAAGGACGCCGGCCAGGCCTGAGCCGATCTGCGAGGCAAGGCGGATACGCTGGGCTTCACCGCCGGAAAGCGTGCCGGCCTTGCGGTCAAGGGACAGATAGCCCAGGCCGACGCCCTGGAGAAAAAACAGCCGTTCGCGGATCTCCTTGAGGATCGGCCGGGCAATAGTTCCGCCTCGCTGGTCAAACTGCAGATGCTCCAGCTCGTTGATCAGCTGTTCGATGGCCAGACGGGTGAGGTCGACGATGGACCAGCGGTCGATGGTGACGGCCAGGGCCTCCGGTTTCAATCGAGCCCCGTGGCAACTCGGACAGGACTGTTCATTCATAAAGGATTCCACCTCCTCGCGCATCCGGTTGGAGGTGGTTTCACGAAACAGACGGTTCAATCGGGGGACGATGCCTTCGAAGGCGAGTTGCGAGGCCAGCTGCCGCCGGCCTTTCCGGTGGACGAATTCCAGTTTTTCTCGACCGGTGCCATGTAAAAGACCTTTTTTGACCTTGGCGGGCAGGTCGTGAAACGGTGTGTTCAGCGGAAATCCGTAGTGCCGCGAAAAGGCCTCGATCCATTCTTCAGCCTGGGTCGACAAGCGCCGTCGACTCCAGGGGGCGATGGCTCCTTCGGGCAGGGAGAGTGAGCCATCGGGCACGATCAGCTGTTCGTCGATGAACTGATTGACCCCCAGTCCGCCGCAGGTGGGGCAGGCCCCCTGAGGATTGTTGAAGGAGAACAATTGCGGCGACAGATCCGGCATGGAGATGCCGCAGTGATGACAGGCCGCTGATTCACTGAAAAGAATCTCCTCACCGCTGTCCGGAAAAACAGCGAGCATCGTACCGGAGCCGAGGGCAACCGCGGTGCTCACTGATTCGTCCAGGCGCCTGCGAATCGCCGGTTTGAGCACCAATCGGTCCACCACGGCCTCAATGAAATGATGCTTGTTTTTCTCGAGCACAATCTCTTCGCTGAGCTGGCGGATTGTTCCGTCCACACGAACACGGACAAAACCTTCCTTGCGTAAGCGCTGGAAGATCTGTTCGTGCTGCCCTTTTTTCTGCTTGATCAGCGGGGCCATGAGCAGGATTTTTTCCCCTTCCTGGCGACTGAGGAGGCTGTTGAGCATATCGTGCACCGACTGGGAGCGTATCGGCCGGCGACAACCGGGACAATGTGGTTGCCCGGCCCGGGCGAACAGCAACCGCAGGTGGTCATATATTTCCGTGACTGTGCCCACAGTGGAGCGAGGGTTTTTACTGGTGGTTTTCTGTTCGATGGACACCGCTGGTGAGAGCCCTTCAAGCAGGTCGACATCGGGCTTGTCCATTTGCCCCAGAAACTGGCGGGCATAGGTGGAGAGTGATTCCACGTACCGTCGTTGCCCCTCTGCGTACAGGGTATCAAAAGCCAACGTTGACTTTCCTGAACCGGAAAGCCCGGTAAACACGATCAGCTTGTTGCGGGGCAGGTCCACGGAGACATTTTTCAGGTTATGCATGCGGGCGCCGCGGATGCGCAGATATTGTGGCTCCATTGTCCTCTTTCTGAAATTTTCCCCGGTACTGTTGATAACTGGTGTCCATCCGCAAACGAGATATTCATGCTGAATCGAGTTGCGTACCAATGGAACCGCAGGTGTCTATGAATCAAATACAGGGTCACACCTGGCAGGGCAACAGTGCGTCAGACGAACAGGGCTTTTTTTACCATGGATACCGACAGATTTTTACTGGGTATTGTCCACTCCCCGCTGATCCCATTGGTACGGATCGACAAGGGAATACAAGAGAATGAGACAATTTCGTTTACCATGGCCCAAGCCTGTGGTAGATTGCCTCAGCACTGTAGCCATGAATTGCTAACAATCAATACTGCAAATACTTCGCCATGCATTTTCAGGATATCATCGCCACGTTGAACAGCTATTGGGCTTCCGCCGGTTGTGTCGTCTTGCAGCCCTATGACATGGAGGTCGGCGCCGGCACCTTTCATCCCGCCACTCTGCTCCGTGCCTTGGGTCCGGAGCCCTGGAAAGCCGCCTATGTGCAACCTTCCCGTCGGCCTACCGACGGTCGCTATGGTGAAAATCCAAACCGTCTGCAGCACTACTTTCAGTACCAGGTCGTGCTCAAACCCTCACCGCGGGATACCCAGGCGATGTTCCTTGAGAGTCTCGAGAAATTCGGGCTTAATCTCCTTGAGCACGATATCCGTTTTGTCGAGGATGACTGGGAGTCTCCCACCCTGGGAGCCTGGGGGCTTGGTTGGGAGGTCTGGCTTGACGGCATGGAGATAACCCAGTTTACCTATTTCCAGCAAGCCGGCTCCGTCGATCTCAAGCCCATTACCGTGGAAATAACGTATGGACTTGAGCGCATTGCCATGTACCTGCAAAAGGTTGATTCGGTCTATGATATTGCCTGGAACACTGATGTTTCCTACGGCGAAATTTATCATCAGGCCGAAAAGGAGTTTTCCACCTTCAATTTCGAGGAAGCTAACGTCGCGGATTTGACCGTGGCTTTTGACACCTATGAAAGGGAGGCATTGAAACTGGTTGACAAAAACCTTATTCTGCCGGGGTATGATTATTGCCTGAAGTGCTCTCACACCTTCAACTTGCTTGACGCCAGGAAAGCTATCAGCGTGGCCGAACGAACACGGTATATCGGCAGAATACGCCATATTGCCCGTCAAGTGGCTCAGCGATATGTTGAGCAGCGGGAAGCGATGGGCCATCCATTGCTGCATCGATGAAGCTACGTTGAATCCGTACGCAGATATTTTGATTGGACCTGGGCGTGATCAGGAAAAAAAGGTGGTCTTTTCGTGTCATTCAAGGTATGTAACTGGCAGGTTTGTTGTTGAAGGTTTTTGGTTTTTCTTTTCTTAATTTAAATGCTCTGTTTCGATGTTGTCCTCATTGTGTCGATCCACGTACCCTTCTGTCGTCCCGCCAACCGGCAAAGTGCCGGCAGCGGTCTGCATCCCGTTGAGGGCATCTTGACCGCATGAAGGTTTTTCACTGGTATTGTTCTGTGCCGTCCTGGTCGGAACTCCTGCTGTTCTGCTTGGTTACTATCCAAAAGAGTGGACCTGTTTCGCCAAGGTTGTCCATATCATGATCGGTTCGATCGTTTATAGGTCAATCGATCCCGTTTCCTCTGCCTGTTTCGACGGATCGTCTCTGTTCCCTTGTTATTGTATGAAGATCCGTCGCCCGCTGTTCCAGCCCCTTTCCTTTTTTGTTCAATATTCCGGAGACACTCGCGGGTGATGGCAGCCTTTTTTCTCTTTTTTTTCCGGGGACGTATTAGCCGTTGCCCAATTGAGTATTTCCCAGTCGCCGGCATCGATACGATATTGCCGGCAGAGCCAGGTGATGAATTTTCCGGTCATGTATCGAGGTTAGTGTCGTCATGCACTCCACGTTTACCATTGAGGGGAGATCCAGCTGCGGCACAAGTCCGGCAAAGGAACACCGGCTCAATACGATGGTTTTACAATGTTTTTTGGGGTTTGATGAAAAGATGGGCTGCAATGTGCCGTATGACGGTGACTGCAACGATGTCAGGAGTTGAACCCGTATTTAAAAAAAGGCCCCGGAGGGGGGCCGCCTGTCCAATCGACACAAGGAGGAATGGCAATGGCAGAAGGAACAGTAAAATGGTTTAACGATTCCAAGGGATTCGGTTTTATCCAACAGGATGGTGGTAAAGATGTTTTTGTGCATCACTCCGCAATCCAGGGGCAGGGGTTCAAGTCACTGAAGGAAGGTGAAAGGGTTCAATTTGATGTTGTCAGCGGTGCCAAGGGACCGGCTGCGGAGAACGTCGTCAAGCTGTAGATCCAACGAGAAAGCCGTTTGCGCAGGCCCGGCATCCCCGGCATTACCGGGGATGCCGGGTTTTTTTTATCCTGACGACACCTTGAATCCGTAACGGCTTACCGCTCAAGCAGTCGCACAGCGCCCTTGTCAGCGGAAGCGGCGAAGTGGGCGTACACCTGGAGCGCCCTGGAAACTTTGCGTTCCCGTGAGGGGGTAAACGCCAGGACACCTTTGTTCTCTTCTTCACTCCGTCGTGCCGCCAATTCCTCTTTGCTGACTAAAAGAGAAATGGTCCGCTCGGGAATATTGATATCAATCGAGTCACCATCACGGACCAGGGCGATGGTCCCGCCTCCGGCGGCTTCCGGAGAGACATGACCGATGGAAAGGCCTGAGGTCCCTCCGGAGAAACGGCCATCAGTGACCAGGGCACAGGCCGCCCCCAGGTGACGGGATTTGAGATACGAGGTGGGGTAGAGCATTTCCTGCATCCCCGGTCCTCCCCTGGGACCTTCGTAAAGGATAAAAATCACGTCCCCGGCCTGGATGGCTCCGGAGAGGATCGCTTCGCAGGCAGCTTCCTGGGAATGGTAGACCCGGGCTGTCCCGGTGAAATGGAGAATGGAAGGATCCACTCCGGCGGTTTTGACGATACATCCCTTTTCGGCAATGTTACCGAAGAGCACAGCCAGCCCCCCGTCGCGGGAGTAGGCATGTTCGATTCGGCGGATGCAGCCTTTTTCCCGGTCGGTATCGAGTTCGTCATATACGGTCTGCTGTGATCCCATAATCAGGTTGCGAACCCCTCCCGGTGCAGCGCAAAATAGATTTTTGGCCGATGTATCGGCCTGAGGCCGCATGATATCAAAGCGGTCAAGCGCTTCGCTCAGCGTGAGGCCATCGGCCCGACGTACAGAGGTGTCGAGCAGTCCTGATCGATCAAGTTCGCCAAGGATACCGAGGATGCCGCCGGCTCGATTGACGTCTTCGATGTGAAAATGGGAACTGGGGGAGACTTTGCACAGATTGGGAACCTTGCGGGAAAGGGTGTCGATATCGTGCATGGTGAAGTCGACTTCGGCTTCGTGGGCCACAGCAAGGATATGGAGAACGGTATTGGTGGAGCCGCCCATGGCGATATCCAGAGCCATGGCATTGTTGAAGGCGGCCTTGGTAGCGATGGAGCGGGGCAGGACCGACTCGTCACCCTGATCATAAAAGGCAGTGCACATGGCGACAATACGCTCGGCAGCTTGATCGAACAGGCTCAATCGTGCTGCATGGGTGGCGACTACGGTGCCGTTCCCAGGCAGGGCCAGGCCCAAGGCCTCATTGAGACAGTTCATCGAATTGGCGGTGAACATTCCGGAACAGGAGCCACAGGTCGGGCAGGCGGACCGCTCTACTTCAGCAATCTCGGTGTCGCTGACCGAGTCATCACCAGCCATCACCATGGCATCCACCAGATCCAGAGCTCTGTTGCCAATCCGACCGGCCTCCATGGGGCCGCCGGAAACAAAGACGGCCGGTATATTGAGCCGCATGGCTGCCATCAGCATGCCCGGGGTGATTTTGTCACAGTTGGAGATGCATACCATGGCGTCCACTTTGTGGGCATTGCACATGTATTCCACCGAGTCGGCGATCAGTTCGCGGGAGGGCAGGGAGTAGAGCATGCCGTCATGGCCCATGGCAATGCCGTCGTCAATGGCGATGGTATTGAACTCGGCGGCAAAGCAGCCCTGCTCCTCGATACGTTGTTTTACCCTCTGGCCGATATGATGCAGATGCACGTGGCCGGGGACAAATTGGGTGAACGAGTTTACCACGGCGATGACCGGTCGGCCAAACTGTTGTTCC
>SKJK01000238.1 GCA_007121995.1 Desulfobulbaceae bacterium | reverse complement strand
GACAAGATCGATGTCGGTGAGGTTGACTCCAGCAATGGCCAGTGCCTCATCAACCACCGGCTGAATCATTTCAATGTGGCGGCGTGAAGCCAGTTCCGGAACAATACCGCCGAAACGGGCATGAATTTCGTTTTGACTGCTGACAACCGAGGCGAGCAGACGGCGATCGGATTCAAGAACAGCGGCGGCAGTGTCGTCGCAGGAGCTTTCAATGGCAAGTATGAGCATAAGGCCGCTGGTTGCAATCCTTCCTGTTCGGTGGTATCTGTATAATATTTGCCGATAAATCGTTCACAATGTGTTACCAGCCCGCTTTTTTGCAGATACCATACTCCATGAAACAAGAAAAAACCAGTTTCCTCCCCACGGAAAATAGTCTCGTTGATATGTTTTCCCGTTCCATTTCTTACCTGCGTCTTAGTTTGACCGATCGGTGTAATCTGCGTTGCCTCTATTGCGTAACCGAGAACGAGGCTAATGGGAGTCTGACCAAGCTCCAGCACGACGAATTATTGACCTATGAAGAGTTGCTGCGGGTAGTCCGGGTGGCGGTGGCCATGGGAATCACCAAGGTGAGACTCACCGGCGGCGAGCCTCTGGTTCGTCGGGGGGTCCTTGATTTTATTAGTCATCTCGGTGCAATTGAAGGCCTCGACGATATCCGTATTACCACCAATGGGTTGCTGTTGGAACAGTTTGGACCGAAGTTGCATGCCGCCGGGGTAAACAAGGTAAACATCAGTCTGGATTCTCTTCGGCCTGACCGAGTGGCGGCCATTACCGGTGCGGACTGTTTTAATCAGGTCTGGCGGGGCATTGAAACTATGCTTGCCCTGGGTTGTGCGCCGGTGAAACTTAACATGGTTGTCATGCGGCATATCAATGACGACGAAATTGTCGCGTTTGCCCGGTTGTCACAGCAACTGCCTCTGCAGGTGCGGTTTATTGAATTCATGCCCATTGGTGTTTCCAGTCGCTGGAACAGCGACACCTATATCGACACTGATGAGATCATGGCCCGAATCAGGGCTCTGGGTGAATTGATTCCCCTGCACGCAGGTCGCAACGACGGCCCGGCCCAGGTTTTCCGGCTGGGTTCCGATGCTATTGGTTCCCTGGGGTTCATCAGTCCGATCAGTCACCATTTCTGTAGCCGTTGCAATCGGTTGCGCCTGACCTCATCCGGCGCTTTGCGCTCTTGTCTCCTTCATGACGACGAGGTTGACCTCCGTGCGGTCATCAGGGAGCGATCCACCGATGCAGCCATTGCCGCTGCTCTGCTCACCGCCATCCGCAACAAACCCAGAGGACATCATCTTAAAGAGCTTATACGACAAACCGGTGGGGACTGCCATGGACGCATGTCGCGTATCGGTGGTTAGCCCTGTAGCCGCCGTTGTTCGAGTTCATCCCAGCGGTCATAGAGCCTTTCCGTTTCCGCTTGCAGGTCCTGCTGCTCCTTCCAGTACTGTTCCAGCCTGGGAGCATCGGCGATGACCTCGGGGGTGTTCATCAGCTGTTGGAGTTCTTCCAGCCGGGCTTCAGCGGCCAGGATGGCCTCCTCCATGCGGTCGTATTCACGTTGGTCCAGATAGGAGAGTTTGCCGGGTTTTGTTTTGACTGCCGGTTTGGCGGCAGGGGCTGAAGGTTTGCTTAGGGTATCGCGCGCCTGGCCCCGCATCATTGCCAGCCACTGGTCGTAATCGGCAAAATACTCGGCATGTCCATGACCATCGAAACCAAGGACCTGGTTGCAGACATTGTCAAGAAGAAAACGGTCGTGAGTAACCAGCACCAGGGCACCCGGGAACTCACATAGACTCTCTTCGAGGACATCCAGAGAGGGAATGTCCAGGTCGTTGGTGGGTTCGTCGAGCAGGAGGATGTCGGCCGGTTGCAGCATCAACCGGGCAATGAGAATCCGGGCCTGTTCACCGCCTGAGAGGCGGTTAACCGGTGTTTCCAGTTGATCGGTGCGAAAAAGAAAGCGTTTGGCCCAGGTGACCACATGCAGACTGGAGCCTTGGTAGAGCACGCTGTCTCCCTCAGGGGCCAGGGCTCGGCGTAGGGTTACCGTGGTGTCGAGTTGGGCGCGGCGCTGATCAAAACTGACGATGCGGACATTGTCGGCCAGGATGATAGTCCCCTGGTCGGGTTTGGCCCCCTGTTCCTGTCCCGCAGCGGCCAGGATTTCCATCAAGGTCGATTTGCCGCTGCCATTGCGGCCGAGCAGTCCCAGGCGAAGGCCCGGGGTCAGGGTGAGGTCCAGGTCGGCAAAGAGCGGCGGCCCGTGGAATCCTTTAGCAAGACCTGAGGCCACCAGGAGTTTTTTTGTTTTCCTTTGGGTGCCCGCAAAGGCGATACCCACCTGTCCCGCGGACCGGTTTTTCCCACGGACTTCTCCCAGTTCTTCCTGCAGACGGACAGCTTCGTCGATTCGGTATCGTGCTTTGGTGGATCGGGCCTTGGGCCCCCGCCGCAGCCATTCGGTTTCCCGCCGGACCTTGTTGGCTAATCGTTCTTCGAGATTCTGTCGCTGGAGGAGGTATGCAGCCTTTTTGTCAAGGAAATCGGCGTAGGTGCCCCGGATCTGAAAGGAACCTTCGGGATAGACCGGGGCCAGCTCAATTACCCGGTTGACCGTGCTTTCAAGGAAACGACGGTCGTGGCTGACCATGATAAAGGCGGATGGGCCACCGGGCAGAGGTGAATTGAGCAGATTTTCCAGCCAGAGAATACCTTCGATATCCAGGTGGTTGGTCGGCTCGTCCATAACCAGGACTTCTGGACTGGTTACCAGGGCCCGGCAGATGGCCAGGCGTCGCCGCCAACCGCCCGAAAGCAGGTGTACCGGCTGGTGGGGGTCTGCGAAGTCGGCGCGACTGAGCATGGCGTGCACCCGGCTGTGCTGTTCGGCCTCGTCGATTTTCAGGTCGCGCACTGCTGTGAACAGATTATCGACGCAGTTGGCTTCTTCGACAAAGGTGTCTTCCTGAGCGACATAACTCAGACGAAGCAGTTTACGGGTGAAGACCGTGCCCTGGTCGGCGGGTTCAAGGCCGCAGAAAATTCTCAATAAGGTGGACTTGCCTGAGCCGTTGGGGCCGATCAGACCGGCACGGTCACCAGTATTGATCACCAGGGTGATATCTGAAAACAGGGTCTGGGCACCGAAGGCCTTGGTCAGTCCCTGGCAGCTGAGAAGAGCACACATGAATTTGCGGGTGGTATGAGCTTAAGGTGTACTGCCATTGAGTTCGATGTCATCTGCCCGTGGATATGAACCGAGCAGTTCGTAATAGGCACAGATCTGTTTGAGGATATGGCAGGCTTCATGGATGGCCGGGTCTTCGATATGGCCGATCATGTCGAGGAAAAAAAGGTATTTCCATTGTTTTCCTTTGGTAGGTCGGGACTCGATTTTGGCCAGGTCGATGTTTTTGGCCGAAAGAATCGTGAGGATCTCATTGAGTGCCCCGGGGCGGTTGATAAGACCGATGAGAATAGCGGTCTTATCTCGACCGCTTTTTTTCGGGGATTTAAGACCGATAACCAGGAAACGAGTGGTGTTGCCTTGATAATCCTCAATACCTCGCACGACCACCTGGAGATTATAAGTGCTGATGGCCAGTGAACTGGTAATGGCACCTATATTGGGATTGTTGGCAGCCATCTGGCCTGCGGCTCCGGTGGAAAAAACCTCCAATGTCGGAATGTTGGGCATGTTCTTACGCAGCCAATACCGGCACTGGGCCAGAGGCTGGGAGTGGGAGGCCACGGTTTGAATGTCTTCGATGTTCCCCGAGCGGCATACTAGATTGTGGGTGATCGCCAGCTGGATTTCACCGCAGATCTGCACTTTATAGCGGAGAAAGGCGTCCAGGGAGTAAGTGACCGCCCCTTCAATGGAATTTTCCACAGGGATGATACCGTATTCAACCCGTTCTTTTTCCACCTCTTCAAAAACTTCGGCAATGGACTCCAAGGGTCGGTATTCTGCAGTCTGGCCAAAATATTTAACCCCGGCCAGGTGGGTAAAGGTGGCCTCCGGGCCGAGGTAGGCCACGGTTGCTTTTCGTTGCGACAGTCGACAGGTGGTAATAATTTCGTGAAAGATTGAGTGCAGAGCTTTATAGGGAAAGACATCATTGTTGTTTCGCCGCAGTCGTTCAAATATCTCCAGTTCCCGTTGTGGATCCCATTTGGCCCTGTTGGTCTCATTTTTGAGGAGGCCGATGGATTTGGCGCACTCCAAGCGTTCTTTGAGCAGTTCGAGTATGGTATCGTCGATCTGATCAATACGGCTGCGCACTTGCGGAATGTCAGGTTTGTTGTCCATAGTCGGGGCGGAAAAGGTTATCCTGGGCAACTGCACCGGTGCATGCCGGCTACTGCCCAGTGGGCTGATTGATTTTTTATTTTATTTAATACCTGGATGCGTGAGCGTTTGTCCGTGCGTCAGCTTTGTTGTTCGTGACCGTTCGATTAAAGTAAACTTTATCGGACGGTTATGGGCAATGAAGATGGCGTGCAAACGAACACCCCGAAGGGCGGCGGGTGACGACATATTGCAAAGAAAATCGCCGAATTTTTAACCTATTTACAGTAAAATGTGCTCCAAACAAGACTCCAGCCGTCACGGATACAAGTTAGAGTATAGCATTGCCTTCGGCTAAAGGGAACAGAGAAAAATGGATTTGTCTTCCTGTTCCCTGGGCGTAAAATATCGCGCCGAATGACGATGTTGTTGTCGCTCTGGTTCAGCGGATATTTTCACTTTTCAGCTGCGCTCCACTCAGAAATCTTTTATATGAAAATAATTTCTTGCAAAAAAGTGCCAAAAGAAGTATAGTAATTCGAATATAGCATTTCCTTTTTTGATATCCCGCGTTGTTCAGTTACACCTCTCGATACCTTAAAAGTTTTTGCTGATAACCCCTTAGAGGTAAAAAGCTTGAAACTTTTTATAGGTAGCCTGCCATATAATATTACAGAACCAGAATTAACCGAATTATGCAGTGAATACGGCAGTGTTGTCAGTGCCAAACTGATCGTTGATCAATTTTCCGGACAATCCAAAGGCTTTGGTTTTGTTGAAATGTCCAACAGGTCGGAAGGCCATAAAGCCATGGATGCCCTGAACGGTCGGGAATATAACCACCGCAAGCTGGTCTGCAACGAAGCAAAGCCGCAGGCCAAAAAAGGCCAGCGCCGCAGGTAATCACTTCTCTCTGGTTCTTTTTTCAGCCTCATCTGATAGTATAACAGCTGGTCATGCGTATCTTGCCGCCGTTTCCGGAATCGGGTCCAGTTTCAAGCAACTCTACCCTGAAGGAAAAAGTCCCTGTCGGTTTAAGGCTGCAGTTGAAGCATAAATGCCACCACCTGTTGCTCCTGCAGTCGATTCAACAAGGGAAGTCCAGCATCGGAAGAAGTGAGAGGCGAAGGCCGGTAATCAGCAAGAGACAAAACATCAAGTGAAGGGCTGAAGCATCCGGTGCATTGATTTTAGTTGCGGAAGCATAGCGTCCATACACGTTTTTCTGTCGGGTTACGACAGATTTTTAATGAATTTACAAGCAATCAGCAAAAAAACGCCACTGAAGCCTATGGTGTCACAATGCGCAACCCGGCTGGGGCAATGTTTTTCTGATTGCAGGAGCAAGAATGAGTTTTAACGATTTTCCTTTTAACCCCCACATTTCCAAGGCAATTCAGCATTGCGGATTTACCGCACCAACCCCTATTCAACAACAAGCTTTTGGCCCCATTTTAGAACGCCGTGATCTGCTTGGTCTGGCACAGACCGGAACAGGGAAAACAGCCGCCTTTATTCTGCCGACCGTGCAGCATCTCATGGCCGCTTCCGGCCGACAGGTCAGGACCTTGATTATCGCCCCGACCAGGGAGTTGGCGGAGCAGATCCATGCCTTTACCCAAACAATCATCAGAGGCACCCGTCTGCGAGCAATCACCATTTACGGGGGGGTCAGCAAACAGACACAGATTCACAAAATCCGCTCTGGAGTCGATATTGTTGTCGCTTGTCCCGGTCGTCTCCTCGATATCCTTAATGACAAGGCCATTGACCTGAGCCAGGTTGATACCCTGATTCTTGATGAAGCAGACCATATGTTTGACAAGGGGTTTCTTCCCGATATCCGCCGGATAGTGCGCCAACTTCCCAAAGAGCGACAAAACCTGGTTTTTTCAGCGACCATGCCCGCTGAAATCAGGCACCTGGCCGAAGAAATCCTCAATGATCCAGTCACTGTGCAGATCAATCTTACTCGTTCGGTGCAAAGTATCTCTCACCAACTGTACTCGGTTGAACAAGGACAGAAAACAGCTTTGCTCATCAATGTACTTAAGACTGAGCAGGTGGGGATCACTCTGGTGTTCACCCGCACCAAGTTCAAGGCGAAAAACCTGGCCCGGCAATTGGATCAGCATGGATTCAAGGTCACCTCACTTCAGGGCAATCTCTCCCAGAATAAACGGCAACAGGCCCTGGAAGGTTTTAAGGACGGAACCTTCAATATTCTCGTGGCTACGGACATCGCTGCCAGAGGAATAGATGTAGCCGGGATTTCCCATGTCATCAATTATGACATGCCGGACACGGCTGAGGCCTATATCCATCGTACGGGCCGTACCGGCAGAGCTTCCTGTACCGGCGAGGCCATGACCTTTGCTACAAACGAAGATGGCCGTATGGTTGGCATTATTGAACGATTTCTCGACGGTAGAATGAGTCGTCAGCCGGTTGATGCTACTGCTTTGGCCAAACCTGGTGGCCAGCGTGTCGCCAGGAAGGACGCAATGGATACTCGAGTTCATGTACCGCGGAATGAGAGAAGGCCGGGTGCACCGAACCGACAAGCGAAACCCGTAGCCCACGAGCTGCCTCGATCCAAGCGTCCGCACACTGCAGGGGTGTTCGGTTTATCCGGACGAACAAAATGATGCCTGTAAAGGCAATGAAACGCAGCACAGCATGATCCTTTCGGTTATGCTGCATAGTACCAATGGTCCCGTTGCGGGGCCAACCAACAACAGTGCGAAAAGTTCGCATAATGAAAAAGGAGTAGTAACAATGACGGAAGGAACTGTAAAATGGTTTAATGATGCTAAAGGCTTCGGTTTTATCGAGCAGGATGGCGGCAAGGATGTATTCGTGCATCATTCCGCCATTCAAGCCGACGGGTTCAAGTCACTTCAGGAGGGTGAGCGCGTCAGCTTCAATGTGGTCGATGGTGCCAAGGGTCCTTCAGCGGCAAATGTCACTAAGCGCTGAAATCTAAACCATCTTTATATAGAACCCCGCCTTGGCGGGGTTTTTTTTGGCCTGGTGTACCAGGTTCAGCCATGAATGGGGAGATTGTTGTGGCCAGACGGACAAACTATAAGCAGGAAAAACGTATCAAGGAAATGGAGAAACAAAAAAAGAAAGACGCGAAGAAAGAGCGTAAGGAACAACGAAAAAAAGATGAGTCGGAAGAGAACACCCCAGGTGGTGAAGAGCTGGAATAAGAACCTGGTGT
>SKJK01000187.1 GCA_007121995.1 Desulfobulbaceae bacterium | reverse complement strand
CGGTCGCCAAAACCGACGAAGACGAAGTCGTCGCGAAACGCGATCCGCGAGCCGTAATGCGCCGCCCGGTCGAAGAAGGGACTGGCGACATAGAGTACTTCAAGGTTCGTGAGGGCAAGCTCGTCCAGATCGAGCATCGCACGTCCCAGATGCGTGGCGGTGCGACCCTGGTCATCCTCGCCCGCCCAGGTCAGGTAGACCCAGCCTTGCTCGGGAAAGGAAGGATGCAGGGCAATGTCCAGGAGCCCTCCCTGACCGCGTGCCGCGACCTCCGGAACACCAGTGAGTTCGCCAATTTCTCCGCTGCCGGGGTCGATGATCCGCAGCGCACCACCGCGTTCGGTCACCAGGATGCGACCGTCACCGGGCAAGAAGGCCATGGCCCAGGGCGTGTTCAACCCCTCGGCAATCGTGGTGACCTGATAGGCCGGATCATCATGACCGCATGCCGGCAACGCGAACATACTCACCGCCAAGACGGACATGGCCAAGCCGCGGACAATCATCGAAAAACGGATAGGTAAGGCAGAATGTGATTTCATGGCTTCAACACCTCCTTTTTTTGGGGGGGGGAGAATTGTGCGATGTGCATGTAACTGGGGTCAGGCCTTGCAGATGACAAGATAGTCCAGTTACGACACAGCCGCTCATCGTATGCAAACCCAATTTTCATCGTCGGGTCGGTTTTTTTTCAACATCACACTCCAAGGGGGAACGTATTCCTCACAACGAGAAGATGTTTTCCCTGTTTCAACCGCACACCGAATGGATCAGCAAAGGCCATGCCGGCGTTCCGGTGGAGTTGGGACTGCGGGTGTGTATAAAACCGGGCTTACCGGTACGAACCTGGTTTTTATAAGCACAAATTCAGTACATTAGGAGCAGTGGCACTTTCGATTTGCTCCCATTTCTTTTTCACAAAAAAAATTAATCACTTTATGTTGTTCAAAATGCCAATAACAGGCTCGTTCCCAGGAGAACAGCCAACAGGATCAAAGCCCGGCCAGCCATGGGCCATTGCTGCAGCCGACGCTCGAAGTGCAAAGCAGCGGCCTGCTGTTGTCGCCACCAGCGGCGAAGGCATCGTTTCTGCTGACAACGCCAGATCCGTTGCCCGGCGAGCAGCGCCGTTCCGAACAACGTAGCCCTAGGCCAGGGCCGGTGGATAAATATGGCCCCCAAAAAACCGCACACCAGAATGGGCGAAAGGGCCTTGAGCAGAACGTCAACGGACCAGACCGCGCCAATCCACGTAGCGGCTTCATCGGGGAATGCGTACAGAAGCCAGAACCATGGAAGCGTCGCGCTCAGTCCCAGCAGGAACAACCACGGCAACCACAGGCCGAAATCTATCGAAACCTTCACCTTTTCTGCATCCGGGCCGTGGTGAGCTGCCGTCAGAAGAAAACGTCCCATCAGCAGGGTGGTGCCAAGGGTGGCCAAAAACAACATTGGCGTCAGGAACGTCACATTCTCCTGAAGTCCGACCATCGTCTCCAAGGCAAACTTTGCCAGAATGCCGCTGGTTGCCGGCACTCCTGCCAGAGCAGCCGCAGGCAGCAGCAACAGCCACCAAACCAAGCGTCGGGACACTCCCATATTGCGCTGCAGCATGCCAACGCCAAGAAACAGGGTACTTTTAGCCAGAGCGTGATGGAGAACAAACAGCAACAGTGCACTCAGGCCTGGACCGCCGATATCCGGACGAGCCAAGTACGCACCCAGCAGCAGGGTCAGCCACCCCATCTGACTGACGCTGGAATAGGCCAAAATCGTTTTCGGGCCTTTCTGCCACAGACCAACCACCGCGCCGTATACTGCGGCGATTCCACCCAAAAGCATCAATCCTGAAAAAAATGATCCGGACCAGGCTGCTGCCCATCCGCTCTCCAAGGGTGTAAAACGCAGCCATCCGAACAATCCGGCCTTGATCATCACGGCACTGAGCACGGCGCTGGCCGGCACAGGGGCTGCCGGGTGGGCCAAGGGCAACCAGCCATGCCCGCCCAACATGCCCGCCTTGATGCCGAAGCCCGTGGCAAAAAGCATCACCGCGGAAAAACCTGGAACCCAGGAGCCGCCCAGGCCCGGGAGCAACATCGAGGTCGATTGGGTTGCCGCCAGGGTCACACCTCCGAAAAGTCCCAGTTCGCCGATCATCAACATGAACAGATAAAGTCGACCGGCCCGACGGGAGGCCCTCGTTCCTTCATGGACGACCAGCCCGTACGCTGAGAAGCCCATCAGGGCAAAACAGAGGTAGAAGGTAGGAATATCCTGGGCCAAGGTCAAACCGAAATGGCCGGCCATGGCTGCCAGGTAAAAGGCCATGAACAGGTGTTTTTTTTGATCCCCACGGAACCAGGCTGTGGCGAAAACGCCGGACAGGAGCCAGAGCAGAGCATTGACTACCAGAAAAAAACGGCCCAAATCGTCCAGAATCAGGCCGGCCTGCCACCATGTTCCCGGCAAACCGAGTTGCACGTCTTCCGGCAGTAAAAGCCCCAGCAACAGGGCAGGCAGGGCAGCCCAGGGTGCGGCCCTGACCAGCTTTTCTCGCGAACTGGGCCAGACCAGAGCCAACAGCATGACCAGGGGGGCGGCCGGCGCGAGCAGCAAAAGAAAGGCCATGCCGTTGCTGAAAAAGAAATCACCGGGCATGGCCGTCAGCCACCTGCAATTGGCAACGGTTCGAATGTCCGGCCCAGGAAGCTCTCCAACGGAACCGCCAGGAAACCAATGGCCACCGCCCCCACCGCGCAAAACAGAGTCACTGCCACCATGATTCCCGGCACCGTCCGCACTGCCTCCGCAGGAGCTGCCGGACGCCAGGCCGTTTCCAGTCCCCGATACATGTAGGCACCGGTCAGCAGCGCACCGAGCACCATCACCACAGCCCAAAACCAGGCTTCCCCGAGCACGGCAGCCTGAAGCAACCGCCACTTCCCGACAAAACCGCCGCTGGGTGGCAATCCGACAATGCTGGCCGCTGCCAGGGCGAAGGCCAGCCAGACCCAGCCCAGGCGGCCGACACCTCCCGGGAGCTCGCGGATTCGGTCATGATCATAGGCAATGTGAAGGCAGCCGGCGGCAAAGAACAGAGACGCCTTGGCCAAGCCGTGCGCCAGTACCAGCATGACCGCCCCATGCCAAGCCAGAACCGTAGCACCACCAGCGGCAAACACCGGAAAAACCAGCATCACATACCCGAACTGGGCAATGGTGGAATAGGCCACAATCATTTTCAGGCTCTGTTGGCGCAGCGCCTGTAAACCGCCCCAGAAAATCGACGCCAAGCCGACGACGCCCAGAACCATAGCCGGTTGGTCCGCGAGGAAAACAAAAAAAAGGCCGCTCCATAACCTGTACATAATAAAAAAACAGACCGCCACGACCACGGCGGACAAAAGGGCGCTGACCGGCACCGGTGCCTTACCATGTGCCGAGGGCAGCCAGAAGTGCACGGGAAACAGCGCGGTCTTGATCAGCAGTCCGAGGGTTATCAACACTGCGGCGACCACGTTTGCCAGACCGTGCTCGATGACCGCGGCCAGGGCCGCCTGGTCCAGCATTCCATACTGTCCGTACAGCAGCGCCACTCCCATGAGGTAAAGCATAGAGCCGAACAGCGTCACCAGGAAATAACGCATGGCCGCCTGCAGTGCCTCGGTTTCCCGGGACAGGGAAATCAACCCCACGGCGGCCAGGGCCATGAGCTCCAGCCCGACATAGATATTGAAAAGATCGGCCGCCAGCAGCAGGCTGTTCATGGCGGCCCAGGTGAAGAGCCAAAGTGTCCAGAAATGCCGTTCGGCCGACGGCAGGGCGGTGGGCAGGAAGCCGGTGGCAAACAAACCTCCGCTGACTGCCACGAGGGATACCATGGCCAGCATGACCACGCTGAAACTGTCTGCTTGCCAGCGCAAACCCAAGGGCACGGGCCATCCACCGGGTTGCCAGGTCAGCCACGGTCCCTGTCCGGAAACCTCGCTTCCCAGAGCGACCAACCCGATCAGTAGAAATCCTCCGGTCGCCAAAGTAGCAGCGACACCCCGCACAGTCTGGGTAAACACAAGCACGGCCGCCAGCAACGGCATGAAAATGATCACAACCGGGATCCAATCAGCCATGCCGTACCCAGGATCTAATCATCATCGGTACTCTGCAGGGTAAGGGAGCCACTGCGGCGATACAACCGTACCAGAAGCGCCAAGCCCACCGCCGTCGTGCTCACGGTCACCACGATGCCGGTCAGCACCATGGCATGGGGTATTGGATCAAGGGGTTCGGCCATCCTGGCCAGCGTAACGAGAAAAAGGAAAACAGCGCTGGTGAAAATATTCAACGCCATGAGCTTGCGCAGCAGATTGGGTCTGGTCATCAGGGCATGAAAGGCCATGGCCAGGATCACACCAGCCAGAATCAGATAAAAGGCTGTCATAGAATTCTCCGCACTGGAGTTCACGCTGAGTGAATATCGGGCTCGCCGCCAATGTACAGAGCCATCAACATGGCTCCAATGGAAACTCCTGCGCTTACCTCGATGAGCAGGATCAGGGCTCCGGCCCATTGCTCGGGATACACGAGAAAGCCGTACCCGGCGACCATCAGGCTCACTCCCGCAAAGACAAAGACCAGAAGCCCCACAGCCAGGATCCATCGTAGCCAGAACATAAACCGTGGACAAATACGAGTTGTCTTCCCGGCCAGAAGAAGCAGGATACCCGCTGCCGCCAGTACCGCTCCGCTGGGAAAAGCGCCCCCAGGGGCATGACTTCCTCTCCAGAGCAGGGAAAATGAAACCAGCAAAAAAAACGGCGTCAACAGGCGAACGAATCCCGGCAGCAAGGGCGATGGAAGCGTCCGCTTCACCGGCCACACCACGGTTCCCATGGACCACGCTACAACCACGGCCAGCAGAAGCACGGCAATTTCCATGACCGTGTCCAGGGAGCGAAAATTGAGCAGTACGGCAGTGACTGGATTGAGGACGCCGGATTCGGGGAGTCTTTCCTGGAGCAGGCCGCCCAGTCCAGGCGTTTGCAGATCAAGGAGAGAGAAAAGAAAGGCGATTGACAACAATATGGCCAATACCCACCAGAACCCGGTGGTCATCCAGTATCCCGGTCCGTTTCTGACGGTTCTCGAAACCACGGGCTGCCGGGCCTCAGAGTGTGGCAGCCGGCCTAATGTGGAAAACAGCAGGGCCCCTGTCAGTCCGGACCCGATGGCTGCTTCGGCCAGGGCAATGTCCGGTGCCTCCAGCCGGACCCAGGCCACAGCCATGAGTAAACCGAACGCCATGAAGCTGATCACCGCGCCGAACAAATCCGATACGCTCAGGCTCTTCCAGACCAGGACCACAAGCAACAGGCCAAGGATCAGGTCGAAGACCGCCATGGGTCATTCCTGCCGCGCCCATGGACGAATGCCTCGCCGATGGGCTGTTTGGGCGATCAGGCTGGCACCGGTGGCGGCGGCCAGCAACACCAGGATCCAGACAAGCAGGAGCTTCAAGGCCGTCATCAGGCTTCCCGATTGCACTGCCGCACCGAGACAGATCAGGCCAAGACCGAGGTTATCGGCTTTGGTCAGAGCGTGAATCCGCGTGTAGATGTCGGGAAATCGCAGCAGACCGAGCGTTCCGGCCAGAAAGAACAGGACCCCGGCCACGGCCAGGACGGCGCCGGCAATATCAGCGGCGCCCATCATCTTGTTCTCCGGGTTCCGGATTGGGCCAGCCGCGAGTGACAAAAGCTACCACCGCCAGGGCCGACAACAGGGCAAATACCAGGGCAACGTCGTAATAGACCGGTTTTTCCATGACAATAGCCAGGAGTAGAATAATGGCCACAGTGACCGTACCGAAGAGTTCCGCGGCCAGCATGCGATCCGCGGCAGTCGGACCACGCAGGATGCGGATCAACCCCACGGCAATATTTCCCATCAAAACGCCCACCAGGATAAAGTACAAGGTGGTCATTGCGGCACCTCGCTCATCGGTACCCGGAAAAGGTCCCCCACCAGCTCTTCCAGCACCAGAACAGACGGCATGCTGCCCCGGGCATCGTGCAGGAAATGGATGTTCAAGGCCTCATCCCGGATCTGCAGACTGAGGGTTCCCGGGATGAGGTTGATAATGCTTGCCAGAAAGAGTCGCGCCGGCCCCGGAGGCAATCGCCAGGAATACTCAACCACTTCTGGAGTCAGAAGGCGCAAGCGGCGCATAGACAGATAGGCAACCTGTACCCCGCTGCGCACGGAGAACCAAAGGAAGACCGGTACAATACGCAGCAGCGCCGGAAAACTCCACCGCCAGGACGAGGCTTGTCCAAGGTAGGGGGGAACCAGAGCCACGAGTAATATCACGGGTATACCGGGCAACATATCGTGCCAGGCGCCGTCCATGAGGATCCACCAGATCAGAGCCGCCGATGCAAGGCGGACAGGCAGACCGGCGCCATTACCCTGCAGCAGCCAGAATCGCTTGATTCTACTTTTAAAAGATGTATTGTCCACCATTGCGGTCATCCTCCCCTTCTTCCGTGCGCTAGTTTCCGGTCAGCACCAGGTAACTACTTGAAATTTTATTAAAGATTGGGAGAAATGGGGTGGAATTTTTCATTGGTTTCAGGTTTAAATAATATGGCGACCACTCGATATTACGTGACAAGTGCAATAAAAATGTCTTGTCCCATGAGCAGAACCCGCAAAAAACAGATCCCGCTCAGTAAACGGCTCCCAGTCCACCCCAAGATGAAAGAGCTGGAAAATATCAATATGATCCAGATCCTAGCTGAGAACAGTAGCATATACGACCTGATCCATCAAGATCTTGGTATAGCTGCCCGTGCGGCTGGTGCCATGGGGATGAGCGCCGAAAGAGTTGACCATTTAAAAATTAGTGACTGCCCGCATAAAGCGACTCCAGTCTTTTTTTGAACCTTCTTTTTAATAAAATCCACACAAAAAAAGCCCAGGCAATCGCCTGGGCTTTTGGGGTACTTTTGGTAACTACAGGTACCAGTTATATGTATCATAAGTGGTCGGGAAGAGAGGATTTGAACCTCCGACCCCAGCGTCCCGAACGCTGTGCTCTACCAGACTGAGCCACTTCCCGAACCATGACAACGTTCAATGCGGCTACTCATTTAGCATGGTTTTGTTCTAGTGTCCATACCTTTTCGATCAGTTTTTTCGTCACCGCATTGCCGGTCCCAAAGACGGTCATTATTTCCCGACAGCCGGTGCACAGACCATTCTTTAAGGAGCGGGATCCGTTTTCAGGAAGTGACCGCGGCCGGGCCGCACCACCCTGCCCGCCCTGCTGTACTGCTTAAATATTGAACCTGATATTGAGGATATCGCCGTCGACAACGATATAGTCCTTGCCCTGCACATAGAGCTTGCCGGCCTTTTTCAACTCTGCTTCGCTGCCATAGGTCATCAGTTCATCATACTTCATGACTTCCGCCCGAATAAATCCCTTTTGCAGGTCGGAATGAATAGCGCCGGCAGCAACCGGGGCTGGTGCATGTCGGCGGACAAGCCATTGGTGGACCTCATCCTTACCGACCGTGAAGAAT
>SKJK01000298.1 GCA_007121995.1 Desulfobulbaceae bacterium | reverse complement strand
CCTGCCTGGTGCTGACAAAAGAAACAAGACGACCGGTAAATGATTACAGGCATCCCATTTTTGCACGGTCGCGATGCCCGAAAGAAAGACTATAACGGGCAGCCGCGTCCGGACAAATCTGCAATACCTGCGACTGCTGACAAGACAGGGGTGTGGTAAACTACACAGTTATTTCCGTGATTGGTTCAGTGACAGCGCCCTGTGTATCGTTTTTTACCCAGCGGAGTAGCCACGGCAACAGGATCAGATCCTGAGCCGGGTCCCCGGGGTGCGTAAATCCTTGAGTTTCAGAGCGTGACCTGCTTCGTGACAGCTCATGCAGCTTGGGGCATGACGGAGATATTCGTCATGCCGTTCCTTGAACACGGGCATCAGAGCAATTCTCTCGCTATCCATATGACAGGCGATGCAGTTGTCCTGAGTTTTATCTAAATAACTGGGGAGATTGTCTCGATGCGGGTCGACCTGGTCGGTCAGGGTCAGGTACACCTTGCGCAGGCCTGCTGTTTTATCCTGAACCACTCCCTTGGTATGACAGGCGATGCAGCCGACATCCGGATGCTGGCCGTAATCCCAGGAGACTTTTTCATAGGCATGGCAAGTGATGCAAAAATTATCAGAGGATGTCATTGCTGTCAGTTTCAAGGTCCCGCCCAGAACAACGACGAGGGCAACAACAACGACCAATGCCCAGATGATCGTCCTGTTTTTTTTCATACATACCTCCTTGCAGAGAAGCTCCTCCTGGTGGAAGCAATTATCTGCTCTTCTCACCTGGCAGGAGTTCGGTTGCGTTGCTCCGTCAGTTCACTCGCTTGTATCCATCCCAGACCAGGTCGGCTTCGGGTAACAGTGGCAAATAGCGGAGCCATGGATGTGAATCAAGGTGCTCCTGGCTCTGCTGCAGTTTACGGCTGTGTTCCATGATCGGTGGTACCAATTCCTGGATCGGTTGGTCCAAGTCAGCGACGATGGCATAGTTGGTGGCACGAATGGCCAGTCGCACCGCTTCATCGCTGTATTGCTGCGAATAAGCGAGTGTTTCCAGTGATTTGCTTGGGTTATGGAAACCAGCACTGTTTTCGGCTGAGACGTAATCCCAGAACCACTGGCCCTTGCGCACCATTTCGCGGGCTTCATTGATAATGGTTTCGTTGGGGAAGGGCAGGTCCGGGTATTCCATGGCCATACGCACGGCTTCATGCGCCCGCACTGATTTTTCCTGGGCGATATTGAGCTGTCGCCAGACTTTCTCTTGGTGATAAATCACCCGGCTCTTCATGAATTCCGGGGTCTTGTCACTGTGACAGGTCATACAGGCACTCATGCCTTCATCACTTTTCAGAGGTGAGGTCCAATGGTGCGAGGAGATGGTCGCCGGACCGACTCTGACGCGCGGCATGTGACAATCGGCGCAAGAAACGCCGTTGGCACCATGGATGCTGTCATAATACATCTCATATTCGGGATGCTGGGTTTTGATCATAGGGGTTTTGGAAACCGCATGGATCCAATCAACAAATTGTCCTTTGAAGCCGTCACGTTCAGGAATGCCGTTACGGAAGAATTCGTACATCTGATCGGGGTTCATCCCGTAATCCCAAGGGAAATGGGGTTTAGCAGCCACACCGTGGACACCGGTTTCAAAGTAGTATTCAACATGGCACTGGGCACAGACCAGAGACCGCATTTCGTTGCGGGAGGCCTGGCGCCAGTCCTTACCAGCCCGCTTGAGTGCTTCGTCAAGAGGAATGCTGGTGATGGTCAGACGCATACTGTTGTCGGGATCATGGCAGTTGGTGCAACCGATGGTATGTTTGCCGCCGTCATGCATGGGTCGGTACTGATGAAACTCCGATGCCCAGAACTCTTCTCCCTTTTCCTCGATCAGTTTGGGAATGGTGTTGGTTTTGCAATTCAAGCAGGTTGCGGGCAGCCCGGCCTGTTCACTATAGCGATTGATCCGGTCGATTTTGAAAATATCGTCAATAGCATACGTGTGGCCGCGGGCACGGTCATACTGGTAACTGAAGGGGTATCCGAGCCACAGGTTTTTCAGGTAGGGCTGAGCATGTTTATACCCCTTGGGCAGGGGATTGATGCCATCGTGTTTACGGTGGGGCACTGATCCTCCGTATTCCGTCATCTGGGAATCGTCGTTGTTTTGCAGGTAGGACTGGTATTGGGGCATGTTTCTGAATTGCAGGTTGCCCTCGCCCAGGTCAATGTCTTCGGCCTGGAGGACTGGGGAACCCGAGGCGACAAGAATTCCGATTGCTAATGCCAGGATCTTTTTCATGGTGACCTCTCTGCATCAAGGATAACTGTTCACCGGGTGCAATCGCATGGTTGATGAACCCGGAACCTGGAACTCTTCACCAGCTTCCTGTAGGGATAAGGGGACTTCCTGTCCCGAGTGCGCCAGGGGAAGCACACTGATCGTTCACGCATACAGGAGTGGCGGACGGCTCCTCCAAAGTGTTCTTTCATGGGGGCATGTATGTATTTTGGCAATCAGGTGCGCATCCGGTTCACCTCCTTTGGTTTGGTCGCTGCTCAAAAAGCTCGGCACTTGGTCCCGACCTGACAAAAACTCGACCTTTCCTGGTACAGGGCCGATTCTGGTCTGGGTCTCCATGGGCCGAGCCTTTGGCCTGACACAGTGGGCACACAGAGTGTTGTCAGCATCTGAACGGATGATGTCCAGCAGGCACATTTTTGTCAATACTACCCGGATTTTAATTCTTTGGCCACATTCCCGAGGACAAAGAGTCGTGATGGATTGCGGTCGTCCAGGGATCAGGGACGTTGATCGTTTTGTTCAAGGAGGGTAATAGCGTTGGCGGTAAAGTGCAGGGCCACAGTTTCGCCGACAGCAGGGCGTTGTCGTTCATAGGCGGTGCGGTCCATGAGGACCACCATGACGACCCCGACATGGACGACAATCCTGATTTTGCCGCTCTCGGCCATGATCAGGACAATAGTACCGATGACCTGTGAACCGCTGGCTTGCTGGACTTCATGCCTGGAGAGGGTGATCTTTTCCGGATCAATATAGACCTGGCCAGTGGTGGTCGCAGGATGGATGGTTGTGTCCGCGTACACAGAAAGAGAGACCCGGCCATGCAGATTATAATGGATGGTGCCGTTCGTGTCGGTAACCAGGGTACAGGTATACCTGTTTTCGTGGCTGGTCGGTACCGGACGACCGTTTTCCAGGATCAGGGTCCGTTGCGCCAGGGAAGCAGCCTGTACACGGTCGTGGGTGGTAAAAAGAATGGTGGTGCCATGGTCGGTGTTGATCTGTTGCAGCAGGGCGGCGATGATCGCCTGGTTTTCAATGTCGACGCTGGCTGTTGGCTCATCACAGAGGAGGACAGCAGGTTTGAGGGCCAGGGCCCGGGCCAGGGCCAGTCGCTGGGTCTCACCGCCGGAGAGTTCCTTTGCCGGGGCCTGTTTATAGCGGAACAGGCCGACGGTTTCCAGGGCCTCATCAATGGCGCGACGCCTTGCCGGCTTAGGGATGTTTCGGACTTTGAGGCCAAATTCGACATTACCGGCCACTGTGGTGGTGAACATGATCGGATGCTGGTCCACCAAGACCACCTGGCGACGCAGATGCAGTAACTCCGCCCGGGAATACCCCACATCCCGACCGGAGAACTGTAGTAATCCATCAGTTGGTGCATCGAGAAAGGCTAGGAGTCTGAGCAGGGTGGTTTTGCCGGCCCCGTTGGGACCGAGCAGGGCATGGATTCGACCGGCCTCTATCTCCAGATGATCTATTAACAGTACGGTCCGGTCATTGAACCGCTGCCTGATTCCGGTGAGGTGATAGAGCATTATCGCAGGGCCTTCCCCTGGATGAGATTGAAAACAATGTTCATGCCCAGGCTGAGTACCATCAGCACCATGCCCAGGGCGACGGCCAGGGTAAACGCACCTTTGTCATATTCAAGGGCCATGGCCGTGGTCATGGTCCGGGTAAAGCCTTTGATGTTGCCACCGAGCATCATGGCGATCCCGATTTCCGAGATAACCCGGCCAAAGGCGGAAATAACAGCAGCGGCGATCCCGAATCGGCCCTCGCGCAGTACAACCAGAGCGGTTTGCCAGGCATTGGCGCCTAATGTTTTGGCGGTGTTGCGATAGCGTTCATCGACCCGGCTGACCGCCGCGACGGTCAGGGCGGCGATCAGGGGGACAATGAGGATGAACTGGCCGATGATCATGGCTTTCTGGGTGTATAGCAGGTCAAGGTGGCCAAAAATACCACGCCGGGAGATAAAGGTATAGACCAAGAGGCCTATGACGACTGTGGGCAAGGCCAGCAGGGTGTTGAGCAGGGTAATAATGGCCCGTTTGCCTGGTAAACGCCCGTAGGCAACGATAAAGCCCGTGGGCACTCCGACCAGGGCGGCACATACCGTGGCCGTACAACTGACCGAGAGCGATACCCGGACAATGGTGAGCAGTTCAGGATCCAGAGTCCAGATCAACCTGAAGGCTGAGGTAAAGCTGTCGACAAAAAAGGACATTGCCTCTATCTGGTCAGGGCGTCGGGGAAAAAGAGCTGCTGATCATGCAGCCTGTATCCGGCAATAATTTCCTGACCCCGGGCTGAAATCAGCCATTGAACCATTTGTTCGGCCCGTTCATGGCGGACATGGGGGTGCTTATCGGGGTGTACGGGAATAACGCCGTAGGGATTGGCCAGTTCATCTCCTCCCTCACAGAGAATACTGATCTCGATCGGAATGTCACGACCGTATGCGTACTTGATATAGGTGCCCCGGTCCGTCAGCGTGTAGGCCAGTTTTTCGTCAGCCAGGGTCAGCGTTTTCCCCATACCCTGACCAACGGAGAGATACCAGCCTTTGCTGTTTTCCGGATACACGAAGGGGGCCTCGGTACCGGTCAAGGGGACGCCCGAGGCCTGCCACAATGCCTGCTCCTTGGCGTGGGTGCCGGAATCGTCGCCTCGGGAAATGAATTCAGCCCCCGTCGCCGCGATCTGTTGCAGGGCTTTGGCGCCATTGGTCATTCCTTTGATGCCCGCCGGGTCGTTCTCCGGGCCGACGATCACAAAATCGTTATGCATGATCGCATAGCGTCTGGTCCCATAACCGGCCTGCACAAAGGCTTCCTCCCGTTCCGGGTCGTGGACGAAAACAAGGTCGACGTTACCGTCGATTCCGTCGCGAATTGCTGCTCCCGTGCCCTTGGCGATGACCTTGACTTTGATTCCGGTGTCCTGCTCCAGAGCCGGCAACAGGACATCGAGCAGGCCTGAAGCCTCGGTGCTGGTTGTGGTAGACATTTTCAGGGTCATGTCTTCTGCCAGGGCCAGGCTGGAAGTGAGGGACAACAGGATGAGCAGGTATGTTGATATGGATCGAATGGTCATGGCCTTACCCTCGTTTTGTTGATGAACGGTTCCAGTTTTTAGGTGATGTAACCGTTTGCTTGTATCCGGTGAAGCGTTTATTAATAGTGAGCCGGCTACGACTAACAAGATGCTCTACCTGTTGACAACCCGAGGTGCGGCCAGCTAATGTATGCGCAATTGTGGGACGCTGGTATGGGCGGCCTGTCACAGATTGTTTCGCAACGAGCCTGGCCATGGTACCTTTTGATGAATTATTTGCACGCAACCAGGGGGCCCTGACCCTGAAGCAGCAACAGACCCTGTACAATAGTCACGTGGTCGTGGTTGGTTGCGGTGGTCTTGGTGGATATGTGATCGAACAACTGGTTCGCATCGGTGTGGGCCGGGTGGATGTTTTTGACCCCGATGTATTCACTGTCAGCAACTGCAACCGTCAACTCAACGCATTGACCGCCACTCTGGGCTGCAACAAGGCTGAGATCGCCGCCCTGCGGGCCCGTTCCATCCATCCCCTGACCACGGTGGTCGCCTGGGCCCTCGACTTCCGGGATTTGCCCCAGGAGGACTGGCCGGCGGCGGATGCGGTGATTGATTGCCTGGACAGTATCGAAGCGAGACGAGATCTGGCGCGTCTCTGCGGTGAAAAAAAGCAGCCTTTGGTCCATGGCGCGGTCAATGCCTGGTGGGGGCAGGTGGGTGTGCAGCTGCCCGGCGACGATCTTTTGACCCGGTTATATCCGGATCGTGTTCCGCGATCATCCTCAACGTCTTCCCCTTCCGTGCTTGTCTGCACCGTGGTTGTTGTCGCTGGTCTCCAAGTCAGTGAAACGGTGAAATTGCTGCTGGGGCAGCCTTCGTCACTGCGGAACAATTGGATGCACATCGACTTGAAACACGCTGATTTTGTGTAACCGTTGACCGGCTCTCCGTCTACAGACGATCAGGCAGTCTTTTGCTTACGCCCGGCGAACGTATACGATTTTGTCACCTTGAGCTGAGCTACAGATAGCGGAACCTCAGTTCAAGGCAACTATTGTTCCGGTTTCCCGGGTGGAGTAGCCGCCTAATTGTGCCACTGTCTGCTGAAAAAGCGGTGAGTTGATCACCGTGATCACCGCAGTAATCATCGGGGAGTGAAACAGTTCTCCGGGGATGAGCAGATCATACCGTTCCTCGACCAGGGGAACAAAATCCAACCCCAAAGCCTTGGCAGCACTCTTGATGCCCAGGCCGATATCCACCTTGCCGGAAAGGACCGCCACTGCCACCGCCATGTGGGTGTATTCGTCTTCATCATAGCCTTTGATCAGGTCACCGTCGAGATTGTGACGCTGCAATTCGTAATCGAGCAGCACCCGTGTGCCTGAACCGGCCTGCCGGTTAATAAAGGAGATCCCTTCCCTGAACAGATCGGTTATGCCGGCGATACCTTTTGGATTACCAGCCGGAACGATGAAACCTTGCTGACGATGTACCAGGGTCAGGATACGAATGTCTCGATTTGGTAGGTATTTACGGATATAGGAGGTGTTATACGTGCCGTCCTTGGGGTCAAGCAGGTGCGATCCGGCCAAATGGCACATGCCCTGTTTGAGGGCCATGATGCCGCCCAGGCTGCCGATGTGAGTCGAGGCCAGGGGATAGGCAGGATCGTTTTTCTGTAGGAAATCATTGAGCACGTCCAGGCAGAGGTCGTGACTGCCGGTGCAGAGGATGGTACGTTCCACCTGGGGTTCGGGGACGAGCAGATCTATAGCGACTGTTGCTCCCTGTTTTTTCCCTTCTGAGGCAGGATCGATGCGCAGCATGCCGTTAGCCCGGGTCAGAGTGGTAATGGCACCGGCTCCTTTTTTCAGCGGGACGGCAATGAATTGACCACTGATCCGGCCGACGATCATACGTCGAAACTCCTCGATGCCGGAAGGGGAGGGCAGGTCCTTGGCCACAATGGCCTGGATGGAAGGCCTGGCCGGGAGGTATATGCCCTGCATCTGTGCCAGCAGGGGGAGGATGAATTGCTCCATGGCAATGATTGCCGAGACCGGATAACCGGGGATGCCGACCACCGGTTTGTCGTCGATTACACCCAGAATCGTCGGTTTGCCGGGCATAATAGTCACGCCGTGGACCAGAACCTCGCCCAGCTTTTCGATGATCCGAACCGTATAATCGGCGCTGCCCGACGATGATCCGGCATTGGTCACCACCAGGTCGACATCGGTGG
>SKJK01000010.1 GCA_007121995.1 Desulfobulbaceae bacterium | reverse complement strand
TAATTGATGAAATCAACAGGGCCAATGTCACCGAAGGGGAAGATGATCGGTTGCATCTGGAGCGTGATCGCTTGAAAGCCTCGGATGCACTCATTCATTTGGTAGGTGCTTCCTCCAGGATACTTGCTGATACAGTGGCAGGATCTCTGACAGAAATCAGGAAAAATATGGAACAGGCTGCTGTTCATGATGCCGAACTGCTTCCTTTGGCGGAAAGAATCGGATCCGTCGGATTCGAATTGGAGGATCTGGATTCGCTGCTTCGCAAGTATCTCGATATCATACCAGAGGATCCCGCCCGCCTTGAGATCATCTCTGGGCGTCTGGCCGAACTGAAACAGCTGCGCCGGAAATACGGCGCTACCCTGGAAGAGGTCCTTGCCTTTGCCAAAAGCGCGGAAACCGATCTCGCTCGGCTGGATAGTCTCGAAGAAGAAATTGGCCGGATGGAACTCAAGGTTGAGGAGATTTCCACCGAGGCCCTGCTTGCAGCCGCGGAACTCACCCAGGCGCGTCGGGAAACAGCAGCCAGAATGGCGGCGGCCATGGAAAGAGAGTTGGTTTCCCTCAGTTTTGCCCAGGCAGTTTTTCAGGTTCGGGTCACGGAGCCAGAGGGGCTGGGTATGGATGGGATCCACAGCACCGGCCGGGACAGGGTCGAATTTTTTTTCTCCGCCAATCCCGGTATGCCACCGCATCCATTGGCTAAAATTGTCTCCGGAGGCGAGTTGTCACGGTTAATGCTGGCGATGAAATGCCTGCTGGCGCGAAGGGATCAGGTGGATACTGTGATCTTTGATGAGGTTGATGCCGGCATCGGTGGTCAGGCCGCCGAAGCTGTGGCGGAAAAAATCAGGGAACTGGCCGGCCATCATCAGGTGCTGTGCATTAGTCATTTGCCGCAGATAGCCGCCTGCGCCGATATGCACTTCAAAGTCGAAAAAATGGTGGATCACGGTCACACTCGCACCGTGATCCATGCCCTTGATTCACAGCAGCGAGTGGCTGAATTGGCCCGAATGCTGGGTGGAGCGCAGCCAACAGCGCAGACCCTTGCTTATGCTCAAGAGCTGATAACGCGTAAGGCCAGGGGGAGGGGATTGTGAAGCCTTATACGGCGCTGGGCCTGTTTTCAGGTGGTCTCGATTCGATCCTGGCCTGCCGGGTGATTGCCGACCAGGGGATTCGGGTCATTGGTCTGAAATTCGTCAGCCCTTTTTTCGATTATGACCTGCTTTCCCGTCGGGAGGAGTATAAGCAGAGTGTGCAGCAACAATATGGTATCGAGGTGGAAGTCATTGACATAAGCAGGCCATATTTGCGCATGCTTGCGCAACCCGCGCATGGTTTTGGCAAACACTTCAACCCCTGCATCGACTGCAAGATTCTCATGCTGATCCAGGCTCGTGAACTCCTGCAATCGTACGAGGCCTCCTTCCTGATTTCAGGAGAGGTCCTGGGGCAACGACCGATGTCACAACGACGGGATACTCTCCGGGTGATCGAGCGCGATTCCGGCTGTACGGGTATGCTGCTCCGGCCTTTGAGCGCTGGATTGCTGCCGCCGACTCTGGCGGAGCAAAATGGTCTGGTGGACCGGCAGCGGCTGTACACCTTTTCCGGTCGAGGTCGACGGCAGCAAAAGGAGTTAGCCGCGAGATTAGGGATAACCGGGTATCCCGCCCCGGCGGGTGGTTGCATGCTCACCGACCCCAACCTGGCGACTCGGATCCGGCAGTATGTCAAGGACGGGTACAATGGCAAGAATGAAGCGCAGGCAGTGGATGATGTCCGGCTGCTGGTCATGGGGCGCCAGTTTTGTCTTCACGGGGACATTTGGTTTGTCATCGGGCGCGACGAACAGGAAAACAATCAATTGGAAACAATGCGGCAGCCGGGGGATTGGCTACTGCGGATGACTCGGCGGCCTGGGCCACTGGGGCTGCTGCGTCAGGGGGAAACCCTGCTGGCTGATGCGGCCCGTGAAAAGAAAATACTTCCCCTGTTGGCCGGTATCATCATCCGCTATGGAAAAAAGATCGATGGAAAACTGCCCGAAGCTGAGGTGACCATCGACAAGGGCAGTGAAATGATCAGGGGCCGTTTTGTCCCGCGCACTGATGACGAAATCCACCCATGGCAGATTTAAAGGTACAAGGTGGTTTGCCTACCGCTCTAAAGTGGCGCCAACTGGAACAGGTCCTGCCCCCCTGGCTTCGATGTGCGCTGGCCGATTGTGTCCGGAGGCGGGGACAAGCAGTCTATCTTGCCGGTGGTGCAGTGCGTGACCTGCTGCTCGGGTTCAGGCCTGTTGACATTGACATCACCGTACCCGTTGGAGCAAGGTGGTGGGCAAAAGAACTGGCCGCGGCTATTGACGGGACCTGCATCATTCTGGGTCGGGAAGAGGAAGCGGCCCGGGTTGTCCGCGGGGAATGGGGTGTTGATTTCTCTTCATTCAGACAGGGAACGCGTACCATTGAAGAAGAACTGACCCGACGCGATCTGACTATCAATGCCCTGGCTGTCCGCATCGACCCCTTGTTGGTCTCGTCGGATGCAAAGGCTGTACCGGAGCAGGCGGTGCCGATCCTGGATCCCACCGGTGGGTTGGCGGATCTAGCCGGGCAACGTATACGTATTGCGGCTCCAGACAGTTTTTCCGCTGATTCCCTGCGTCTTTTGCGGGTCTTTCGTTTTGCCGCCACCCTCGCTTTTACCATTGACGATCACACCCTGACCCTGGTGCGGCGACAACGGCGATTGCTGTGTACCGCGGCGCCGGAACGGGTGGCCCACGAGCTGCACCTGCTGATAGCTTCCCCCGGTAGTCATGCCACCTGGCGACAGATGGCATCAACCGGATTACTCGAGGAAATTTTTCCTGAACTGACCGCCGGACTCGGCGTGGAACAGCCGAAGAGTCATCATCTCGATGTTTTTGAACATAGCCTGGAGGCTCTACGACAGATGGAGCGGATACTACGTGATCCTGCTTTGTTCTTTCCCGCCTGTACGACGGCGATCTCTGCCTATCTGGAAAACAAGCGGAATCGCCTGCGTCTCAAATGGGCGGCACTGTTTCACGATCTCGGTAAACCGAAGACCCGTGCCGTTGACGTCGATCGCGGCAGCCGCATTACCTTTTACAACCATGACCGCGTCGGTGCTGAGCTGTTTAGGGCTATTGCCCATCGCCTGCGCTGGAGCAGGGAAGACACAGAGCATGTGGCTAAACTCATTACCTGGCACATGCGCCCCTTCCACCTGGCCAACGTGGCCCGTGATCACCAGCTGACCTTGCGTGCCGCTATCAGGATGATTAAAAGAAGCGGAATTGAATTGCCCGGCCTTTTTCTGCTTGCCATGGCGGATGCCCTTGCCGGTCAAGGATCAGAACGGATCAAGGAAATGGAAGAGGAGCTTATCGCATTGTTTCGGCATCTGGAACAGGTCCGGTTCACCCATGTGGAGCCGGTACGTTCCAATCCGCCTCTGCTCACCGGTAAAGATCTTATCGACGTCCTGCATTTGTGTCCCGGACCTCTGTTTAAACGGATTCTTACCGCAGTGGAGGAAGGAAGAATGGAAGGAAGCGTTCGTAATTATGGGGACGCCCTACGGGTGGCGGCAAAGTTTGCGGCAGGGGCTGTCGAGCCGGCGACCAAGGAGAGGAAGAGCGATGCGTAAAGAGCAGGACTATTATTTCAATAAGGCAAAAAAAGAGAAGTATCCGGCCCGATCCGTCTATAAACTGGAGGAGGCCCAGCAAAAACACCGCTTTTTGAAACCCGGCCAGAGGGTTCTTGACCTGGGATGCCATCCCGGCAGCTGGAGCCTCTATGCTGCAGGGGTAATCGGTGCAAAAGGGGTGGTGGTCGGTGTCGACCTGCAACCTACTGACCTGATGGTTCAAAAACCCCATGCTGAAATACATTGGCTCTGTTATGATGTCTTTTCTGATGATCTAGCCGTACATCTGAAAAAAACCTGGCCCGGGTTTCATGTGGTGCTCAGTGACATGGCGCCTCGTACTTCCGGCAGTCAATATGCTGACCATCAGCATTCCCTTCGGCTTGCTGGACGGGTCCTGGAAGTAGCCGCGATGTTCCTGCATAAAAATGGCACGGTCTATTGCAAGGTTTTCCAGGGCGAGGATTTCCCTCAATTCTTGAAGGCATGCAGGGCATTATTTACCTCCGTCAAAGTTATGAAACCCAAAAGTTCGCGTCAGGAAAGCCGGGAAGTTTTCCTTTTATGCCGGGGGTTTCATCGGGCGGGTTGAAGAGGAGTAACCGTTTTTCGGGTGCAAATGAGTGTGTTCTATACCCGGTACCTGTCAACGTTTATCAGGGTTTCTTGTCTGGACAAGCAGGCCAAAGGCTCTGGTGGCCTTTTGTTGAGCTTCCTGAGCGTTTGCAGGTGCAGCACTGGGATGCGGTTGCGAATTGGACGATATTTTTCAAAGAAGGAGTTGGACCGTGTCGGGACATTCAAAATGGAGCACGATCAAGCGGAAAAAAGGGGCAAATGACGCCAAGCGCGGCAAGATTTTCACAAAATTGATCAAAGAAATCACCATTGCCGCCAAGATGGGCGGCGGTGATCCGGAAGGCAATCCTCGCCTGCGCAGTGCCATTACCGTGGCCAAAGGTGAAAACATGCCCAAGGATAATATTGATCGGGCTATAAAAAAAGGAACCGGTGACCTTGACGGCGCTGCCTACGAGGAAATTCTCTATGAAGGGTATGGCCCCGGAGGAGTAGCTGTTCTTGTTGAAACCATGACCGACAATAAGAACAGAACCGTCGCTGATATCCGTCATTTTTTTACCAAAAGTGGAGGTAACCTGGGTGAATCCGGTTGTGTGGCCTGGATGTTCGATCACAAGGGAACCCTGTCTGTAGATAAAACCGGGATCAACGAAGAAGATTTGATGGACCTGGCTCTGGAAGCAGGAGCCGAGGATGTGGTTGAGGAAGACGATACCTTCCAGATCATCACCACCCCTGAGAGCTTCAACGAGGTGGTCGAGCAACTGGAGCAGGGTGAGGTCCAGGTTTTTGATGCCAGTTTGTCGATGATTCCGAAAAATACCATTGAAGTAACCGAGGAAAAGACGGCCCGCTCCCTGCTTCGGTTGCTCGAAAACCTTGAAGATCATGACGATGTTCAGAAGATACACGCCAATTTCGACATTGATGACGATCTCATGGAGACCCTGTCCTGACACGGGGCAACGGGGTCCAGATGCGTATACTTGGCATAGATCCGGGATCGCGGGTGACCGGATACGGTGTCATTATCACCAATGGTCAGGAGCTTGGCTTTATTGCCTGTGGTACCATTCGCATGGCTGCATCTCCGAGTTTTTGCGATCGATTACTGACGATTTTCCGGGACCTGGGTGAAGTGATCAACACGCATGGGCCGGAAGTTGCCGCGGTGGAAGAGGTGTTCATTGACCGTAACCCCCGGGCAGCACTCAAACTCGGTCACGCCCGCGGTGCAGCCGTTGTTGCCGCCTTGCATAATGGGTTGGAGGTCTTTGATTATACCCCTCGAAAAGTCAAACAGGCTGTGGCCGGATACGGACAGGCTGAAAAGAGTCAGGTGCAGCATATGGTTCGTGCCCTGCTGGAGCTTGATGCCATTCCCACCAGCGATGCCGCTGATGCTCTGGCTGTGGCTATCTGCCATGCACACCATGTCACCCATCATCTGCATCGGTTGTGATGTCGGTGCCCTGTTTCCATTCGTTTTGCAGCGATGATTGCCACCCTTAAAGGTCAGATTTCTGTCAAGACACCAACCGTGGTTGTCCTTGATGTCCATGGCGTCGGGTACGAAGTGTTCATATCCGCGCGGAGTTGCGAGAACCTCCCTGCTACAGGTGGCACGGCTTTTTTGCATGTGCAGACTGTGGTGCGCGAGGATGCCATCACCCTTTTCGGTTTCAGTACAAAAGAGGAAAAAGATCTCTTTTTGCTGCTGATTACTGTTTCCGGGATTGGGCCAAGGCTTGCCCTCACGATCCTTTCCGGGATTGGAGTACGGGAGTTGTGTCAAGCTATTCAGGCCAGGGACCATACCCGGTTAACCGCCTTGCCCGGAGTCGGCAAAAAAACAGCCCAGCGTCTCTGTATGGAGTTGGGGGAAAAAGTCGGTCTTTGGGGTGGCGAGGTCGAAAAGCTCAGCAAACACCTGCCAACGGCAGAGGTTGATGGTCATCATGCCATGAGCGACGCTGCATCGGCCTTGATCAATCTCGGATATCCCTCTGCCACTGCCTGGGAAGTACTGCAAACCGTCCGAGGCCGGAATCGGGAGAAGCCTGCTGTTCTCGGAGTTGAGGATTTGATCCGTCAGGCACTGCAGTTGCTGGTCAGGCATTGAAAGGATATGTATCCATGACGGATATATGCTCTTGTGAGGCCATGGCATACAAAGGGAAGTGGAGGTAAGCTGCAGCAATGAAACTCGAGGAAGATTTGACAGGTAAGCGACTGGTGACCAGCAGAGAGCAGCTGGACGACCTGCAGCCAGGGGTCGACATCCGTCCCCGGAGACTGGATGAATACATTGGTCAGGAGCAGGTCAAACAGGGGTTGCGTATTTTTATCCAGGCGGCTCTTCAGAGAGGTGAACCCCTTGATCATGTGCTGTTTCACGGCTTTCCCGGCCTGGGTAAGACAACGCTGGCCTATATTATTGCCAATGAAATGGGGGCCGGCATCAAAGTGACTTCAGGCCCGGTGATTGAGCGTCCAGGTGACCTGGCCGCTCTGCTCACCGGTCTGCAGGCGGGCGATGTGCTCTTTATCGATGAAATCCACCGGTTGAACCATGTTGTCGAAGAAATCCTCTACCCGGCCATGGAAGATTTTCAGCTCGACCTCATCATCGGCCAGGGACCTGGAGCCCGGTCGGTGAAGATGGATTTGCCTCCCTTCACTCTGGTTGGTGCCACGACCAGAAGCGGCCTGCTGACCCCGCCCCTGCGTGATCGCTTTGGCGTGGTCCTGCGGCTTGAGTTTTACAGCCCCGAAGAACTGGTCATCATTATACAGCGATCAGCCAGGCTGCTCAAAATCGGTATCGACGTCGAAGGTGCCTTGGAACTGGGACGACGTTCCCGCGGGACCCCCCGAATAGCCAACCGACTGCTACGGCGGGTCCGTGATTATTCTGAAGTGGGCGGTCATGCGTTCATCTCCGGCAAGGTAGCCGATGCCGCTCTGACCATGCTCAATGTCGACCGGATTGGACTTGATGAGATGGACAGGCGGATCTTGTTGACGCTGATCGAGAAATTTCAAGGGGGACCTATTGGGCTCGATACTTTGTCCACCGCGGTATGCGAGGAAAAAACCACCTTGGAGGATGTCTATGAGCCGTTTCTCATCCAATCGGGATTTCTGATGCGCACCCCCCGGGGACGAGTTGCCACCCAGGCTGCCTATGAGCATTTCCATCTACCGCTACGACCTCGATCGCAACAGCCCGGTTTATTCGAGTAACCGTCTCCAGGTCATGTGATCTTTTGTAACCGATCATGGGGGGTAACAGCTTGGTTTATCAAGCCCTGGATCCGTGAATATTTCCTACCTGCAAGGGATCTCTCCAGGCGTTTGCCTGAGGATTTCGCACTGTCTTCCTCTCTCTCTTCAGATTCGTGACGGGAGCTGCCGTTCTGTTTTGATCGATGTCTCCCCTCGGCCGTTTTACGTTCCTTGTCCACACGTATTTTTTCCTTGCTCTCAATGTGCCGACCCAACTGGCATTCTCAGTTGATCTCTTGGTCGATATTCCTTCATCTTGCTGAAATATATATATAATTGTCTTT
>SKJK01000270.1 GCA_007121995.1 Desulfobulbaceae bacterium | reverse complement strand
GGTCTCGAAATCAATGGACGTCGGATATCTCATCTGGCCAAAACCTACTGTGACGCTGACCCTGGGGCTCTTCTCGTCCTTGTTGACAGCTCCGGGTACCTGGAAGTTGCCGCCAATCAGGCCAACGCCGCTCTACTGCTTGGCAGTTCAATCGGTGATGAAGTGATCGTGCACCTCTCTGCATAAGTGATCTATGAACGCGGAATTTGAAGGTGTTGCTGAACGAACACGAACACAGCTTTGATCAAGAATTTCTACCCAAGCTTTTTTGCCCTGACCAGCACATTTGTTTGATTTCAAGGCTGGTTATGCGTATAGTGGACAGTACCAGGTTACGCACTGTCTGGTTGTATGTGTATGTCTGATCAACGTTTGCTCGAACAACACTACATCAACACAGGGAGGATCGCATGGCTGTCAAAGTTCTCATTAAAAGAAAAGTGGCGGATCAGCAGGCACCTGAACTGGATGCTTTGCTGAGAAAGTTAAGAGCCCTGACGCTCACCAGGAAGGGGTACATTTCCGGAGAATCTTTTACCCGGCTTGACGAGCCGGGGGTGAGTATGGTCATCAGCACTTGGCAGTCCATGGATGACTGGCGCGAGTGGGTTTTGGATAAGGATAGAATTGCCATACAGGAGCAGATTGATAAATTGCTCGGGCAGCCCACCGAGTATGAAATATTTGGCAATGTCTGAATTGTTCCGGGAGATGCGGGCATAATCGTCGATGTTCATGTTGACCCCGGTTAGAACCGAGCGGCCTGCCCTTGTGGCGGCCGCTTTTTTTTCCCCTGGATCCATAAGCGTTTGTGCGTGCGTCAGGTTCGTTGTTCGTGACCGTTCGATTAAAGTAAACTTTATCGGATGGTTACGGGCAATGAAGATAACGTGCGGACGGACGCCTCGAAGGGCGGCGGGTGAAGGCGTATTGTAAAAAAGTACCGAACTTTTAACCTACAGAAGTATATAGCAGAAACAAGAGCTCAGCCATCACGGATTCAAGGTGTCCAGCCACCATGGTGGCACTGTTGGTCAGGCAGGTGGCAGACAATTGCTTGAGATGGAAAGATTGTCAACAGCCGTTGCCGTTGCGGCCGTTGCCGTTGCGTCGAGGGACCTCCGGTTGTCGCATATGCACGGCAAGTGATCGTGGTCCACAGAGTTGGGTGATGTTCCGAAACAGCGTAGTGGAAGGGCGGATACTCATGTCCTTGAGGATTTCGATGTCGACCTCGCCACGGTTATCGAAATGCAGGGTCAGGAGGACGGGGCTGGTACCGTGATGCTGGTAGAGCAGTTCTTTTAATTCCAGCATATGTTGACGCGAGGTAATTGAGGCTTGCAGAGTGATGTGTGTCTGTTCTGTGTAGTGCTCCAGAGCTTCGGCCAGGGTTTTTACTTCCTGGGCCACCATTTTTGCTCCCCGTTCTCCCTGCTGGACTGTCCCAAGGACAACAAGGGGCTGTTCGGTCCGTAGCAGGTGCGCACATTCAGAGAAGGTGGAGGGAAAGATAATGACCTCAAGCCTGGCACTCATATCCTCCAGAGTGGTGAAGGCCATCTGTTCGCCTTTTTTTGATTTATGCTCCTTGTAGCTGCCGATGAGACCGCCGATGCGCGCTACCTGGCCATCTCGTAACTGCGCCACACCGGAGAGGTCGGTATCCACCACCCGTAACAGGTCCTGCAAAACTCCTTCCAGCGGATGGCCGGTGAGGAAGAAGCCCACAGTTTCCTTCTCATGGCTGAGCCGTTGGGTTTCCGACCACTCCTCCACATCCAGCGGGAGTTCAATGCACACGGTAGCGGCTTGTTGTCCGGCGGGTTGGCCGATAGAGAACAGATTCATTTGCCCGCTCATCCGGTCTCGCTGTATGGCTCTGGCCCGATCGATGCATTGGTCCAGGATCGCCATGAATTGGGCTCTGCTGCCGGACATTGAATCAAAGGCTCCCGCCTTGATCAGGCTTTCAATGACCTTGCGGTTGACTTTGGCTGCATCGATTCGGCTGCAGAAATCTCCCAGAGACTGATAAGAGCCGGCTGACGAACGTTCGGCCAGAATCGAGTCCAGGGCGGCGCCGCCAACATTTTTTACCGCGGCGAGGCCAAAACGGATACGGTTGTTGATAACGACGAAGTCGTGGAAGGATTCGTTGATGTCTGGCGGCAGCACCTCGATTTTTTGTTGGCGGCATTCGTTGATATATTTGACTACCTTGTCGGTGTTCTCAACATCGCAGGAGAGCAGAGCGGCAAGAAACTGAGCCGGGTAGTGGGCTTTGAGATACGCGGTCTGATAGGCGATAAGCGCGTAGGCCGCTGAATGGGATTTGTTGAATCCGTACCCGGCAAATTTGGCCATAAGATCGAAAATATATTTAGCCTTTTCCTCCGGTATGCCGTTGGCTTTGGCCCCAGCCATGAATTTCCCCCGCTCGGTCTCCATGACCTCCGGGTTTTTTTTCCCCATGGCCCGGCGGAGTATATCGGCATCGCCAAGACTGTAACCTGCCAGGATATTGGAGATCTTCATCACCTGCTCCTGGTAGACGATCACCCCGTAGGTTTCCTGCAGCACAGACTTGATTTGCGGCAGGGGATAATCGGGCAATTGTCGGCCGTGTTTGGTTTCCACAAAGGTGTCGACCATGCCGGAATCGAGTGGCCCCGGCCGATATAGAGCCACCAGAGCGATGAGATCGGAAAACTGCTCCGGCTGCATCTTGATCAGTAACTCACGCATGCCGTCGCTTTCCAATTGAAAAACGCCGAGACTGTCACCGCGGCAGAGCAGCGCATAAGTTTTGGGGTCGTCCATGGCAATCCGGCGCAGGTCGACGCTGATGTCCAGGTCATACTCGATCAGTTTCAGGGCCCGGTCAATAACAGTCAGAGTCTTGAGCCCGAGGAAATCGAACTTGATCAGTCCGGTTTTCTCGGTGTATTTCATGTCATACTGGGTCAGGATTTCTTTGTTGGGACCAACGCAGACCGGCAGATACTCCACCATGGGCCGGGGAGAGATCACTACCCCGGCCGCATGGGTCGACTTGTGCCTGGATAGCCCTTCCAGGGTCTGTGAGACGGTGAGCAGTTCCCGGACTCCGTCTTCTTTCATAGCCTCGCGCAGGCGTGGTTCCTTGTCAATGGCTTTTTTCAAGGTGATTTTCAGCTCTTCCGGCACCAGTTTGGCGATCCGGTCGACAACCGGGAGAGGGATTTCGAGCACCCGGCCGACATCGCGGAGAACAGCCCGCGCCTTCATGGAACCATAGGCGACAATCTGCGCTACATGTTCATCACCGCCATAGCGATTACGGACATAATCGAGAACCTCATCTCGTCGTTCCTTGCAGAAATCAACATCGAAATCAGGCATGGACATTCGTTCGACATTGAGGAAACGTTCAAAGATAAGCCCGTAGGGGATGGGATCGATATCGGTAATGGACAGGCAGTATGCTGCCAGACTGCCGGCTCCGGAGCCGCGTCCGGGACCGACTGGAATGTGTTGTTGCTTGGCCCAGTTGATAAAGTCGGCCACAATGAGGAAGTAACCGGAAAAACCCATTTTCTGGATAACTTCGATCTCGAGCGACAGGCGGTCTTTGTAGGTGGCTTCCTGTTCCGGGGTGACCGGCTGCATTTCGTCGAGATGATCAAGACGAATCTTGAGCCCGTCCCAGCAGCTTTTGGCAAAGACACTGTCCAGGGTCTCTTCCTCTTCGACCTGAAAGATCGGGAAATGGTGCGCGCCGAATGTCAGCTCAAGGTTGCAGCGTTCCGCCACTTCCAGGGTATTGGCCAAGGCCTGGGGACAGAAGGAAAACTGAGCGGACATCTCCGCTGCTGATTTAAAAAATAACTGGTCGGTGTTGAAGCGGAAGCGGTTGGGGTCATGAATGGTTTTGCCGGTCTGGATACAGAGCAGAACCTCGTGGGCGTAGGATTCCTCTCGGGTCAGATAGTGGCAGTCATTGGTGGCGACCACCTTGATGTTCAGCTCATCCGCCAGAGTCAGCAGCCCCTGGTTGGCTACCGTCTGTTCGGGGAGACCGTTTTCCTGGATTTCGAGATAGAGGCGGTCTCCGAAAACCTTTTGCATTTCCACAGCCCGGGTTCGGGCCCCATCTGGGTCGTTATGAGTCAAGCGCCAGGGGATCTCGCCCTTCAGGCAGGCGCTGAGGACAATCAGTCCTTCATGGTGGCGGTACAGGGTTGCCCGGTCAATGCGCGGCCGATAATAAAAACCCTGGGTCTGGGCCAGGGAGGTGAGTTTCATCAGGTTGGCGTAGCCGGTGGCATTCATGGCCAGGGCCACCAGATGGAAATTGTGGCCGGCAGTTCGGTCGTGTACGTGCATGCCGTTTTCTGCCAGGTAGAATTCGCAACCCACCAGAGGCCTGAGCTCGGCTTTTTGGGCTTTTTCATAAAACTCAAGGGCCCCGTACATGGCACCATGATCGGTTATAGCCACGGCCTCCATGTCGTGTTCCCTGGCGGTACGGATGAGGTCGGCAATACGGATGGCCCCGTCGAGCATGGAGAATTGGGTGTGCACATGGAGATGAACAAAGGGAGCAGACATAGGATCAATGCAAAAAGAAAAATGGATGAGGCTGCCAGGGGGGCGCCGGATTCAAGGTTTATTGGCGGAGCAAAAAACCGGTATGGAATACCGGTCATAGTACACGACCGGTTATATTTTGCACCCAGGTTTTTTTGTGTTTCGGCTGACCTCCGTCGACTTGCCCGATGCTGTGCCGTGCCTTGCTTGAACAATCAGGCCTATCCAGCCGAAGTGATTTTTTCAGAACGATGGTGGGCAATGGATCCTTAAAAAACCGTTGGTCCATGAGAGTCTTCGTCCTTGATGTGAAAACGCTCCCGAATGCGGGCCAGCGGCACCAGATCGGCCTTCCGGGATGAGGGAGTTAAAAAGGAGAGCAACTTAGTTTTGAGGACAGTCGGGTTAACCTCACTTTCGATGGCAAGAATGCCTTCCATGATGATTTTTTGCAGCAGCAATTCCTGATTGGTCCGCTCGCGCAGGTTGGCGGCAAAGGGGAGAAAGAAAAAATAGGCAAAAATAAGGCCGTACAGGATCGAGGTCAGTGCCAGGGGGACGGTCTTGAGAATGATGGCGGTGTCATCTATCCCCGACAACATGGGGATCAGGCCGGCCACGGAGCCGACAATGCCAAAAGCCGGGCAGAAATCAGCGATGGTGCGCAGGACCCGCTCGCTGTCCTCGCGTCGCAGTTTGAAAAAATACATCTCCGTGTTGAGAATGTCACGAATTTGCCGGGGATCATATTTATCCACCAGGCATCCCAGCCCACGACGGAGGAAAAGAATGGAAGTCTCGTGTTCGTCTTTTTGCAGAGAAAGGATACCGGCTCCTCTGGACTTTATGGCGAGATTGATGAGAATATCGACAATTTCTTCTTCCGACTTGAGCTTGCCTCTGTAGGAAGCCCGGACAACCTTGAAAACGATTGCCAGACGTTCGAGCTGGAAACTGAGCAGGGCGGCAGTGGCACTGCCGCCGGCAACGATCATCAGACTGGCAAGGTTGAAATAGAGGTTAAGGCTGCCTTTAAACAAAAAACCGCCGAAAAAGACAAGGGCGCAGAGAATCAATCCGATCAGAGTTTTATTTTTCATTATATACCTGGTTGTTGACGGCTTGGAGGCCGGTTTGTCTCCGCTGCCGGCTTTTCTTTGGAAAGGATGATTTCCACCCGCCGGTTTACCCTACGGTTTTCTTCACTACTATTGGGGCGGACCGGGCGGTATGAACTGTATCCGGTCACGCTGAATTGATTCGCCGGCAACCCGGTCTCTGCGATGAGGAAGCGCGCCACCCCGCTGGCCCGGGCCACTGATAACTCCCAGTTGGATGGAAAACGCGCTGATCGTATGGGGCGGTCGTCGGTATGTCCGATGACATTAACCATATAGGGCGTTTTTTTGATAATGTCAGCCAGCTGCTTGAGCGATTCAGCCGCTTCAGGGGTTAAGTCGGCCTGTCCGGAAGGAAAGAGCAGATCACTGGTGAGAATGATCCGCATGGTTTTATCCGGTATCAATTCGATGGAAGCGAATTGTTCCAGGTTGTTTTGTGACAGGGTCAGTTTCGATAGGTCAAAAAGTTCGGTAATCAATTCTTCTTCTTCACTACCTGTCTGCATGAGCTGGACCGGTTGATCGATTGCCGGAGATGTCGAATCCTCAGCGGCTGGTAAGGGGAAGGCCGCGCTGGTTTGTTGCTCTGTCAGTGTGTCCGGGTAGCTCGATTCCCTTTGATCCACCACGGTTTGCGGGCGGATGAGAATGTCAGCTCCCCTTTGTTCGCGAGGTGTCGATGGGGCTTCCGGCAGAATGGGTGAGGCCCGTTGAGAAACCTCCTGGGAAATGGGATGAAAGATCAATGTCGATGGCGATTCGTCACTGCGGACCGGTATAGCCTCATCGGCAATCCTGTTGGGGCTGCCATGGGCGAGAATCTCCTGTTGATTGCGTTGCTGGGCAAAAAGAACGAGAAAAAGAATGAACATAGCCATCATCAGGTCAGACCAGGCAATGGACCAGTGGATGGGGCGGGGTGGCGTTCGTGCCCGGTAAAAAGAATCTTCCACCACAAAAACGGGTTGCGAGGTTCGATGCCAATCGGAATCTGCGGGAAGCGGTTCTGTTGTCACCGGGGTGGCCTCTTGCTGATCATTGTTCGGATCAAAGCCAGGGTGCTGTCGTTTTTCTTGTTTCATGCCTTCTTCTTCGACATGTTTGTGCCGGGACACAAGCGGTTTGTATGGTTGTGCTCGTATTTTCTGCTCAATATAACCGAATTGGAGATGGAAGTCATTTTCGGCTCCAGGTGTACAGTACCCAAATGCGAGCGGATGTCTTACCCGCCCTCAAGGTGCACCTGCATCATAAGATAAAGGTCTTGACTGATATTTTGCTGTTTTGTTAAGAATAAATTATTATTCTTTTGACCATTGTCAGTGGACCTTGTTGCAGACAAGTGTTTTTGTGGGTGCATTCGCTTGCCTCGAGAAAATCCAAAACAATTTCACAGCCCGACATAGCGGCTGATCCAGGTCTGCTGCAATAAACGGCCTGTCCGTCTTCGGCATCGTGAATTGAAGACGGCTGTTGGATTTTAGCACTATACCCTCGGGCCTTAATATTTACGTTCAACATACAGATGCTTTTCCCTATGTTCTTACCTCGTCGTCTTTATCCTTTTGTTTTGTTTGTCCTGATCTGGTCCTGTCCTTGGATATCTTTTGCTCAAGAGATACAACAGGCTCCGCCTGAACCTGCCGACCTGCTTGAAGCTTTGTCTGAGTTAGACGAAAGACAGAAGATAGCCCGTGAACAATTGATCTCAATTGCCCAGTCTGTCCAAGAGCGCAGAAAACATCTTGCTACCCTCCGCCAGCAGGCGGCTGAAGCGGAGACAGTGTCGGAAAAGGCTGAGATCGAGGCTGAGATCGAAGAACTCGACAGGCTGATTCAAAACTCGAGGACCACGTTTGAAACTATCGCCACCGGCGGTATCGACAGCCGTATATTTCGCGACGATCCGGAGGAACCGTTTAACTGGCAACAGGATATGTTCGAAATACTTGAACCATTCCTGGATCAATTAAAAAAAATAACAGAGATTCCACGGAATATCGAACAGTTGAACCGGGAAATTCTCAAGGAACAATCACGCCTGGCAGCGGTTGACCGCGCGTTGAGCAATATTGCCGATATCAAGGTCGATATCGAGGACAAAGATGTGCAGCAACGTCTTCAAGCGGTGCAAAATTCCTGGCAGCAGCGCCAGGCCGAGCTGCAGTTGGAAATAGAATT
>SKJK01000276.1 GCA_007121995.1 Desulfobulbaceae bacterium | reverse complement strand
TTTCACCAGCCGCCCTCCGGGGCATCCGCTCACGGATACAAGGTTAAAAGAAAAAAAAAAGGCCGTTATCGGTCTTTTGAACCAATAACGGCCTGTTATTCCTTGCTCGCCCCCCGCCTTTCGACGCAGAGCCCGCGCAAACTCTCAGACGTACTGTTGTAGTACCCTTCCAGAAAAATGCAGTCGCCTGCCGTTCCCTGGATTGGTTTCAACTATATACTTATTACCATTTTCACTGTCAAGAATATTTCCCCTCCTCACCGTCTTCACAAAGATTTCCGGATCCGTGACGGCTGGGCTCTTGGCAGTTGACGGACGGACGGCCATTCACGGATCCAGGAGCTTGGCAGGATCAGAATTCATGTTGCGAGTAGAGACTGCATAATCCGCAAACTATGGAGATTGAGCATGGACGACAGGAGCTGCCAGCGAAAAAAGAATGACCTTCTCTCCGGTGACCGTACTGATGTCCGAATGGAAACTGACGATATCGACATTGAGAATATCTTCGACAATGGACTCCAGCAAAGGCCGCCCTTGTTCGAGCAGCGCAATCCGGGTGCGCTTGACCAATTCACGTCCTTCACTGTGCCCGGAAGCTTTGGCCAGATTCATTTCAGCCTGGGTCAGGACATTTTTCAATCGGACCAAGACGATGTTGTCAAGGATATACGCTTTGATTTCCAAGGGTCCTCGACCCATATATTCCTTTTCAAATTTGGTTACCACTTCGCAGATCTGCGCCTCGATCTGCCCTTTTGTCCTGTTCAAAGTTATCACCCGTATCTTCAGTGATTGGAGCGTGGAATTTCGCCGGCCAGGTAACAGTATCTCAGAGCCGGAGAATCTCCGGATCCACCTTGTCCACCGCGGCGGTGCCGGTGAGGACCATGCATTGGGTTAACTCCTGGCGAAGTTGTTCCAGGTATTGAACTGTGCCGTCTTTGCCGCCACCAAGGACAGCCACGGAAAAGGGTCGGCCGATGAGCACCGCATCTGCCCCCAGGGCAAGCATGCGCAGGACGTCCAGTCCGGAACGCACACCGCCGTCCACCAGGACGCACAACTGGCCCCGGACGGCGGCGGCAATCTCGCGCAGGACCCTTGCTGTTCCAGGAGTTCCGTCCAGCACCCGGCCGCCATGATTGGAAACCACAATACCGGCGGCACCTGCATCAACGCAGATTTTGGCCTCATCAACGGTCATAACGCCCTTGACCACAAAGCGGGCCGGGGTCTGACGGATCACTTCCGCCAACCGGGCTGCCGGTTTTGGCGTCACCGGACGTCCCATTTTGCGCAGGGTGATCAGACCGGCGGCATCGACATCCATGCCCACCACCGACGCACCCGCGCTCAGGGCCTTGTCCAGTTTGGTAAAGAGTTCCTTGTCCTCCCAGGGTTTGATGAAGGGGATCGCCCGTCCCTCTACAGCCTTGATGGCGGCAAAAGCACTCTCATGGATGAAGTCCGGAACACCATCACCTGTGCAACCGACGGTTCCGGCGGCAACACAGGCAGAGAGTTTGGCGGCAATGTATTCTTCTTCAGGCATTCCCCCACCCATATTGAAGGAAACGCCGCCAATAGGGGCCGCCAATACGGGCATGGACAGGTCAAATCCGAGAATACTGACCCCCAGACGTGGCTCGATCACATCATGAAGACAACGCATGTTCAATTGCAGCTCTCCAAGAGCCCGCACATTATCCTGGAAAGCCGACGCGGTTCCCAATCCGCCCATGCCCGGCACCTCGCCGGCACAGGCCCGACCATCACAAACCGGGCAAACCCGGCAGAACCCTTTCATCAACGTGCGTGCCTGCGTCTGTATCTCTTTCATGTGCTCCTCCTGTGCCACAATAATATTGCCAATCGTTTATGTGCATCCGATGAATGGTGCCAGCAGATGTCTTCACTTTTCCGGCATCATACCCATAGACAGGTTGGAGAGTCAATCAGCAGTCCTGTCTGAGGCTGATCAAAACTGATGTACGGACGAACGCTCACGGATCCAGGTTTTCCAAAAGACCTCTGGTCAAGGGCAAGATTCTTTCTTATTGTGTCTCGGGAATTGGAAAAAAGTTGAACCCGAACAACAACAACCTTCTCATTCAGGATCCGGATCCATGCGCAAAATCACCTCCATGACCATGCTGGTCACCCTTGCTGTTCTGGTCCTCAATTCGATTGTCCTCTATGTGGCGCCTGAGGGCCGGATCGCTTATTGGGCTGACTGGCGCTTTCTGGGTTTGACCAAGACGGAATGGGGCGATCAGCACATCACCATCGGTTTTTTGTTCCTGCTGACCAGCCTCCTACACCTTTACTACAATTGGGGAGTGGTCAAAAGCTACCTGAAAAACAAGGTCAAAGAGATCAAGGTGTTCACCCTGCCCTGCAATATTGCCCTGGTGATCACCTCTCTGATCATTGTCATGACTTATTTTCAGGTCCCGCCGGTCAGTTATGTTCTTGACCTCAGTGCGCATTTTAAAAGTAGCGCCGTAGAAAAATACGGTGAACCACCCCGAGGCCAACGACAAAGGGCCGATGGAGATTTATGAGATCATCTCGACCATAACCCACAAGGAATGACCGGCGCCCCCCTCCGATGACGATTCTACAGGACGGCAGAGTGGAATAATACTGCATATCTGAACAGTTACCGGCAAAAACCATTGTTTTTTTCCGCGCACCAGGCTGTCAGCCGCTGGCGATCATCACGGCAGATTTTCGTTTCTGCCAGCTGGGTGACAACTAGATCAAGCTGATCACGGTACAGAGGATCGAGACCGGCTATCAGGGAGTAGTGCATCCAAAGTCCTTCTCGCCGCCCCTGCAGCCAACCATGCCGCTTCAGATATGCCAGGTGCCTGGAAACAGTGGATTGGGGTAGGCTCAGGGCTTGCATCAGGTCACAGACGCAATATTCTCTGCCCTCATGCAACAGGACCAGCAGACGTAGCCGGGTTTCATCAGCCAGGGATTTAAAAAAATCAGCAGTTCTTTTCACAACGGCACCATACTCGTTTGCACATAAAATCGTCAATCATTCCCACGAACGGCTTGCGCATATCCTTTTAGGCGAATATACTCTAAATCATATAAATTCCCGTTGCACTTCGCAACGGGAACGCCGCTTACCCCTACCGGCGGCGCTCTTTCGACCCTGCAGGATCTTCATGGCTCAGAAAAACGGCTGTCTCAGCCCAATTCGGAGAGTGGAATCCGAACTTCTGCGGATTGTCTCTTTCCAGCATCCACTTTTTCATTCACTTCGCTTTCCTGCACCCGGCGGATTCCTCCCTGTAAGCCTGGGAACAAGGCATGCTTGTTTCGTCCCGGTAATCGATTTTATATCACCGCCATGCCGCCTTCCTATTGATGCAACAGCCCGACAACACCATTTTCTAATCGTATCCACAAGGCATTTGTCAACCCCCTAAACCACGAGCACCAAAGGAGGATCAGGAATGGGTACCGTCAGTCTTTCCGCCCGTCAGGGCAACATGTCAACATGGATGATTGCGTCGCTGGTTCTGGCATCGGTCATGCTCTATGGCATAACCATGACCTTTATTTTCGGCGAGGCTACCCATGGCACGACAGCGGAGGTGCCGTGGGGTATTCTCATCGCTTCTTATGTCTTTTTTTCTCTTTCCAGCACCGGCCTGTGCGTGGTGTCCTCCATGGGGCATGTGTTTGGTATCGAAAAATTTCAGGTCATAGCCAAACGGTCCATGGCGCTAGCTATCATCCTGCTGCTCTGCGGCTTTATCCAGATCGGCATGGAACTGGGACATCCGTTCCGGATGTTCTGGGTGGTGCTCTCACCAAACTTCAGTTCCGCCATCTGGTGGATGGGCGCCCTGTATAGCTTTTATCTGGTGTTCATCGTGGTCGAGTTCATCTGCCTGCTCAACAGGAAGTACCGAATCGCCGCCTATATGGGGTTTGGCGGCTTTGTCTTCGGCATCGCAGCGTACTCCAACCTGGGCTCGGTTTTCGGGTACATGGATTCGCGGCCATTCTGGACCGGTCCCTACCTGCCCATTTACTTTATCCTCTCGGCCCTGGTTTCCGGAGCCGCTCTGGTCATTATCATCATGACCTATGGGTACCGCGGCAATTTCACCGAAAAAGCCAAAGACGCTCTGCACAGTATGTCCAAACTGCTGTGCACCTTTGTGGGCATCCACCTTTTCTTCACCTTCTGGAAGATCTTCACCGGTCTCTATAGCAATATACCCGGGAAAGTCGAGGCGGTGGAGTTACTCCTCTTTGGACCGTTTGCTTTCAAATTCTGGTTTTTCGAAGTCCTGCTCGGCATGCTGATCCCCTTTGTCATTATCCTTGCCACCCGTGCCAATAATCTCAAGGCCAGTCTCTGGGCAGCCATATCGGTTATCATCGGCAGCTTTTTTATCCGCTACATCCTGGTCATTGTCGGCCAGGTCGTTACAGACGGCAAAGAGATCCCGGGGTACCCTGAATTTGTCCGTGACATTGCCTCGTACACTCCCACTTTCGTCGAACTGTCCATCGTCTTCGGCGGCGTCGGTCTGGCATTCTTCCTCTACATGCTCGCTGAAAAGATGTTTCAGCTGGATGCCGATGAACACTGAACAGATACCAATCAATAGTCAGCATAGTAAGGAGCAACTGCATGAAACTTGATCGACGAACCTTTCTCATGGTAAGTGCTGCCACCGCCGCCACTGCAACGCTGGCCGATTATACCCCGATCATGGCATCGCTGGGTGAAGGCACCCGCGAGAGCGGAGAAACAGGGGTCTGGATATCCACAGTCTGTCAGGGATGCACTTCCTGGTGTCCCATGCAGGCCTATGTGATCGACAACCGTGTAGTCAAGGTCCGCGGTAATCCCTACTGCAAGGCCACCCTGGGCAAGATTTGCCCGAGACCGCACCTGGCCCTGCAACAGATGTATGACCCGGATCGGGTGAAGGTACCGCTGAAGCGTACCAACCCGGTGAAAGGCCGCGGAGTGGACCCCATGTTCGTGCCGATCACCTGGGATGAAGCCACGGAGATGATCGCCGACAAAATCCTTGATCTGCACGCCAACGAAGAAGCACATAAGTTCGCGCTTCTGCGAGGCAGATATACTGCCCTCAATGGCATTTTATATGGCAGCCTGCCCAAGCTGCTCGGCTCGCCGAACAATATCTCCCACTCCTCGATCTGCGCGGAGGCAGAGAAATTCGGGTCCTTCTACACAGAAGGGTACTGGAACTACAACGATTTCGACCTGGAACACACCCGGTATCTGGTCAGCTTCGGAGTCGATCCCCTGTCTATGAACCGGCAAGTCCCCAGGTTTATTAATGTCTGGGCCAGATTACTGGATCACGGCAAAGTGGCGGTTGTCGATCCCCGGCTTTCCTCCACTGCTGCCAAGGCCGACGAGTGGCTGCCGGTCATCCCTGGGGAAGACGGTGCCATCGCCGTGGCCATCGCCCATGTGCTGCTGACCGAGGAGCGCTGGTACAAGCCTTTTGTCGGTGATTTCATTGATGGGGTCAACCGCTTTGCAACCGGTGAACAGGTGGACGAATCCCTGTTTGCGGAAAAACATACCCACGGACTGGTCAAATGGTGGAACCTGGAGTTGTTTGACAAGACCCCCGAGTGGGCCGCGGAACGGGCAGGAATTCCGGCAGAGCAGATCATCCGGGTTGCCCGGAATTTTGCCGCCGCCGCCCCCAATGCCATCTCCTGGGTTTCCGCCGGGGCCACCATGAACCCCCGCGGAGCCTACATCTCCTTGGCCGTTCACGCCTTAAACGGACTGGTCGGCTCGGTGGACAATGTCGGCGGTATCTTCCAGCATATCAGCATCCCGTCAGGCAGGCTCCCTGAAATGGACCCCTTCATGGCCATAATGACCAGGGCTCCGACAGGCAGGCTCCCTGATATCGACCCCTTCATGACCGAAATGACCAGGGCCTATTCCCAATACGCAAAAATCGACCAGCGAGGAACGCTGCTGTTGCCGGCTCTGAACAATGGTCGGTCCGGAGGCGGGGTGGTCACCAACCGGGTAGCCGATGCGATTCTTGACGAAGATCCCTATGACATCAAAGTGATGATCGGCTACTGGTGCAACTTTGTTCACTCCTGTTCAGAGACCCAGCGCTGGGAAAAAGCCCTGGAAAAGGTCCCCTTTTTTGTTCACCTGACCACACATCCAGCCGAGATGTCCATCTATGCCGATCTCGTGCTCCCGGCTACGTTTCATCTGTTTGAAAGGCATTCTCCGGTGATCGGTAAACAAAACCTGCACAGCTATCTGGCGATCCAGCAGCGTTGCGTGGAGTCCCCCTTTGACGTCAAAAGTGATGAAACCGAGTTTGTCTGGCTACTGGCGGAAAAACTGGCGGCAAAAGGATTTCCCAATGTGCTCGACTGGTGCCAGACCTTTCAGGATCCGGTCACCGGCAAAACGCCCACCAATGGCCGCGAGTTCGAGGATATCGCCACCCGCACCATGACCCACCCTGTCTGGTCCGGTGACAATGTATCCCTGGGCGATAACATCACCTCCTGGGAGGAATACACCGTCACAGGGGTCTGGAACACCAGTCGCCACCCCTACAGAACCCGTTGGGACAATTTCAACACCGAAACAAAAAAATTTGAACTGTACAGTGAAACCCTGAAAAAGGCCCTTGCCGGCCACGCAGACAAACACAACACCACCATTGATGAGGTGCTGAGGCTCTGCAACTATACCGCCCAGGGTGAATTGGCTTTTGTCCCTCATTATGAACCTGCATTGCGCCATGGAGATGCATCGGAATACCCCCTGATCTTCACCGAAGCCCGCTCGCGGTTCAACCGGGAGGGCCGCGCAGCCAACTGCACCTGGTACTATGAAATGAAGGACGCCGACCCCGGCGACGAACGATATGCCGATGTGGCCAAAATCAACCCGATCACAGCCCGGGAGCAGGGTTTAAAGAACGGGGATACCGTCAAAATCATCTCCCCGGTTGGTGAAATCACCTGTACCATCAAGGTCTGGGAGGGCGTTCGTCCAGGACTGGTCAATAAAACCTTTGGTCAAGGCCATTGGGCCTATGGTTCGGTGGCGGCTCTGGAGTTCAACAAAACCCCCCGGGGCGCCAATAATAACGAGATCCTGCCGGCGGATTACGACCGCCTGACCGGTTCCACCACCCGTCATGGAGGCGTTGTCCGGGTTAAAATCGAGAAAACAGGCTGAAAAGGTTTTGAAACAGGTCATGGTTCTGGTGGTGCCAACGGTGCGTCGGCGGCAACGTCGCCAACATACTGAGGTGTACCGCCTCTTCTCGGACACTTTGCAACACTCCTCAGGAGAACGGAAATGCCAAACTACGCAATGATTATCGATTTACATAAATGTGTCGGGTGTTGTGGATGCGACATCGCCTGTAAAAGTGAAAACAATGTCCAGGAAGGCTTCTTCTGGGCCGATCATACGGTCAGGACCACAGGTACATTCCCCCATGTGCAGTATGTTCACGTCCCGACTCTTTGCAATCACTGTGACAATCCCCCCTGCGTGGCGGTCTGCCCGACAAAAGCGATGTATAAAGATCCTGCAACCGGCATTGTCAAGCATGACGCCAGAAAATGCATCGGGTGCAAAACCTGCACCCTGGCTGACCCCTACAATGTCATCTCCTATAACAAGAAAACCCCGCACACCAGGTGGAAAAGCAAAAAGGCGGTTATTGAAGGAGGAACCTGCTCGCCGGCTGAGCTGGCAGAAAAAACCGACGCGCCCCTGCCCTATTATAATCCCGAACGGGAAAAGACCTACCAGGGGATCCGGGATCGGGGGGTTGTGGAAAAATGCAATTTCTGCGACCATCGGGTCAAAGACGGTCTGCTTCCCCACTGCGTGGTGGCCTGCCCGGCAGATGCCCGTATTTTCGGCGATCTCAATGACCCAGAGAGTGAAGTCAATCACTTATTGAAAAAGCATCCTCCCAAGGTCCTCAAAGGGCACCTGGGGACCAAGCCCAAAGTCTTTTATATCCGGGAGTTCAAC
>SKJK01000318.1 GCA_007121995.1 Desulfobulbaceae bacterium | reverse complement strand
CTCGCCGATGTTCACCGCCAGGTCAAGCCGCATGGTATGGGGTGGAGGCATGCCAATGGTTACCTGGGTGTCGGCAACGGCCGCGTTGACAATGCCGGCCAGCGTTTCAAACCGCATCCGGGCTGCGGCAATGCCATGCATATAGGCAAAACGGGCCACGCACCGGGCACCGTTGCCGCACATTTCGGCCTCGGAGCCGTCAGAATTAAAAAAACGCCATTTGAAATCGGCATGAATGGAGGGTTCAATGAAAAACAGGCCGTCAGCGCCCACCGAAAACCGTCGCCGGCAAATCGATCTGGCAAAGTCCGCCATCAACGCTTCCGGGACCACTGCTTTGCGATGGTCAATGATGATGAAATCATTGCCTGCCCCACTCATCTTGCAGAACGGCAATGGCATCCTGATGTTTTGCATATCATCAGTTCTCACTGTTTTGCCGGCCAACACCGATCAGTTGGCGATCATCACTTCGGATGATCTGGCGCTTTCGTTGGCAGGACTCTGTCCATCAATGCTGGAAACCGAGTAGTATAAGCGCTGATTTCTTGGTGCGTCTCTATCAGTGAACAAGTTGTGGGGCATGGTGACCTCACCGACGAAATCTGCTTTGTCGGCATGTTCGCTCCGGCGGTAGACGCGATATCCGGCCAGATCCTCGGCCTCGACGTGGTTCCAGAATATCTTGAGGCCGACGTCGGTTTTGATTCCCTGGATTCCTGATGGGATAGGTGGTGGCGTCAAATCTACAGGGGTGGCAAAAACGGAGGTGGTCGTGCCGCCGGCCACTGAGCCGTGTTGATACATACCAACTGATTGTACTTGATACGCGTAGGTAGTGCCGTTGCGCACCTGCCTGTCTGTAAACGTGGTGTCGGCCATCGGCTCGCCGAATTTTTCCAAGGGACCACCGTCGACTCCACGGTACAACTGGTAAGAAATCGGAATGGAGGTTGCGGTGGTATCCTTGTGCTCGGGTGCCTGATTCCAGCGCAGAGTAACAGTCCCGTCGCCGGCGGTGGCAATAAGGTTATCAGGGGCCTGAGGGGGGGTCTCCCAGAGAAAAGATATGATATTGGAATCCGCGGATTCAGACCACCAGCCACTTTTGCTGCGGACTTTAAAAAAATACAGGTTGCCGGGGCGTAGGACGGTCATGTGAAAAGTCGCTGTTTTGCCGCTTCGTTCCGGCACCGCACCGCCTGGAAGGGCGATGGGGGGGGCAAAGGGAATCGGGCAGGTGTCACAATACGCATCAACCGGCACAACAGCTCGATATAATAGAAAAGTCGTTATGTTGTCGAGATTTCTGCCGGTGACCGTTTCCCTGGGGTAACTCCAGAACAGGGTCACGCCGTTTTCGGTCAATTGATACTGCAGATCAGTCACCGGTCGCGGCACAATCTGCTGAGGAGGAATCGGTTTGTCCTTGTAGCCGCAACTTGTCAACGGCAGAAGGATGGCAAGGGCCATCAGGGTCAAGGTACATCGCACTGCATGCCTGTTGCGTTTGATCATGATGTTATTCCCAATAATTGTTCCGCCTTTTTCAGGGCTTCTTCTACCCTGACCCCGGCCGTTCCACCGACGGATATCCGGCTGTGCACCGATCCCGCGGCCGACAAGACATCAAATATATCCGCTTCGATCAATGCGGAAAATCCCTGTAAATCTTCAAGTGATAGATCGGCAAGCTCACAATCCCTTTTCTGGCAGAGGGCGACAATCCGACCCACCACCCCATGTGCCTGGCGGAAAGGCATGTTGCGCCGAACCAGATAATCGGCCAGGTCGGTGGCGGTCATGAACCCCCCCGTGGTGGCTGCCTGCAACCGGTCAATATCGAAGGTGATATGGTCGAGCAGTTCAGCGGTGATGGCAAGGCATGCCTTGACCGTGTCTACCGCATCGAAGACCGGTTCTTTATCTTCCTGGAGATCCCGATTGTAGGTCAGCGGCAGACCTTTTACGGTCATCAGCAACCCCATCAGAGCGCCGGTCACCCGGCCGGTCTTACCACGGATCAGTTCGGGGATATCGGGATTTTTTTTCTGCGGCATGATTGAGGAACCAGTGCAATACTGGTCAGCCATGCGGATAAAATCAAATTCCTTGCTGGACCAGAGGACCAATTCCTCGGCCAGACGGCTGAGGTGGACCTGGATCAGGCTGAGACAGAAAAGAAGTTCAAGGGCATAGTCGCGGTCACCGGAGGTATCCATTGAGTTGGCCGTCACTGCGGTGAATCCCAGTTCTTCTGCCACCGATTGCCGATCGATGGGTAAGCCGGTACCGGCCATGGCGGCAGCACCCAGGGGCATGACGTTGATGCGGGTACGACATCCCTGCAGACGGTCCCGGTCACGTTGGAGCATCTCCACATAGGCCAGAAGATGATGCGAGAGCAGCACCGGCTGGGCCCGCTGGAGATGCGTATATCCAGGCATGATCACACCCAGGTGGGCTCTGGCTTGACGAACAAAGGCCTTTTGCGCTTCGCGGAGCAGGTGGTCCAGGGTGTCGGCCTCATCGCGCAGGTACAGGCGGAAATCAAGGTTGACCTGATCGTTGCGACTGCGGGCGGTATGCAGTTTCGCGCCTGCCGGGCCGATTTTTTCAGTCAGCGCTTTTTCGATATTCATGTGAATATCTTCGAGTTCCGGCTTGAAGACAAATTCTCCCCGATCGATTTCAGCGTGGATTTCAGTCAGCCCGCGGATTATGGCATCGCTCTCTTCAGCGGTGATCAGGCCCTGCCGTGCCAGCATGCGGGCGTGTGCTTTGGAGCCCATGATGTCGTGGCGGTAGAGCCTGGCATCATAGTGGACCGAAGCGGTAAAGGCCTCCACCGATGCAGCCGTGGTTTCGGCAAAGCGACCGCCCCACATTTTTTCGGACTGCTGCTTGTTGCCCATGGTCATTTCATCCGCTGGTGGGCCTGAATCCGCAGGCGCAGGGCATTGAGCCGGATGAATCCGGTGGCATCGGCCTGGTTGTAGACCTCGTCCTCTTCAAAGGTGGCAAAGGATTCCGAGTAGAGGGAGTTCTCTGATTTTCTTCCCACCGCAATACAGTTGCCCTTGTAGAGCTTGAGGCGCACAGTGCCATTGACCGTGCTCTGGGTGTCATCCATGGTCCGTTGCAGCAGGTGCATTTCCGGAGCAAACCAGAAGCCGTTATAGATCAGTTGGGCATAACGAGGCACCAGGGAATCGCGAATGTGCATGACCTCCCGGTCCATGGTGATGGTTTCCAGATCACGGTGGGCAATCCGTAACACCGTACCGCCGGGCGTTTCATAGACACCACGGGATTTCATGCCGACAAAACGGTTTTCCACCAGGTCAAGACGACCGATACCGTTGGCCCCGCCCAGGGCGTTGAGTCGGTTCATCATGTCCACAGGGCCGAGTCGTTGTCCATCCACGGCCACGGGATTGCCCTGTTCAAAATCGAGTTCGATATAGGTGGGGCGATCTGGTGCCTTTTCCGGAGCAACGGTGAGCTTGAACATCTCTTCATCCGGTTCATTCCAGGGATCTTCGAGGATACCGCCTTCAAAGCTGATGTGGAGAAGGTTTTCGTCTGAGGAGTAGGGATTTTTTTTGGTGACCGGTACAGGAATATTGTGTTCCCGCGCAAAGGTGACCAGTTTCTGGCGGGAATTGAGATCCCAGGTGCGCCAGGGAGCGATAATCGTTAATTTTGGGTTGAGGGCCAGGTAACTCAGTTCAAAGCGAACCTGATCATTGCCCTTGCCGGTGGCGCCGTGACTGACCGCATCGGCTCCTTCCTGGGCGGCAACCCTGACCTGCTCCTTGGCGATCAACGGTCGGGCCAGCGAGGTACCCAGCAGATACGAGCCTTCGTAGATAGCATTGGCACGGAACGCTGGAAAAATATAATCACGGACGAATTCTTCGCGCAGATCGGAAATGATCACTTTTTCCGCACCCGTGGCCAGCCCTTTGGCCTCCACGGCAGCCCAGTCCTCCTGTTGGCCGATGTTGGCGGAATAGGCGATAATCGGGCAGTCATATTCCCTGGCCAGCCATTTGAGAATGACCGAGGTATCCAGACCGCCGGAATAGGCAAGGACGATTTTTTGTACACGCATTGCTGTGCTCTGTGAGGACTCTCGATGGAGTTCGTTAGGGTTGAGGGGCTGTTATTGCATCGCACCAACGATGAAATGTTCCAGTATCGCCTTATGGATGTGCATCTTGTTTTCTGCCTGGTCAAAGATCACGCTTTGCGGTCCTTCGAGGACCTCTTCGGTGATTTCTTCGCCCCGATGCGCCGGCAGGCAATGGAGGACCATGGCATTGTCCTTGGCACCAGCCAGCAGGGAACTGTTCAACTGGTAGGCCTGGAAACGCTGCAGACGTTTTGTCTGCTCTTCCTCCTGTCCCATCGAGGCCCAGACATCAACATTGATCACGTCTGCATCCCGGATCGCTTCCACCGGATCCTGGAGGACATTGATCGGCCTGGAGCTGCGGCTTCGTGCTTTATTCAGAATAGCCTGGTCAGGGCCGAAGTCACTCGGACAGGCAAGGGTCAAGGGGAAATCAAGCACCGAGGCGGCTTCGATCCATGAATTGGCCATGTTGTTGCCGTCACCGATCCAGACAGTTTTAAGATTATCCGGACCGCCTTTTTGTTCAATGACCGTCATCAGATCGCTGAGAACCTGGCAGGGGTGATGCATGTCTGTCAAGGCGTTGATCACCGGTACGGTGGCAAAACGGGCAAGTTCTTCAACGATATCCTGACCAAAGGTGCGGACGACAATGGCATCAACGTAGCGGGAGAGGACCCGGGCCGTGTCTTTCAACGGTTCACCGCGTCCCAGTTGTGATTCCCTGGTCGGCATGAAGGTAACCTGCCCCCCCAGGCCAAACATGGCCGCTTCAAAGGATACTCTGGTGCGGGTGGAAGGTTTTTCGAAAAGCAGACAGATTGTCCGGCCACTGAGTTGCTGATGGCGAATGCCCTGAGATCGTTCTGCCTTCAGGGTCAAGGCCCGGGCTATCAGAGCGCGCAGTTCTTCCCCGGAAAAATTCTCCAGTGCCAAGAGGTGGTTTTTCATAATATCGGTCCATGTGTTCCAGGAACGATCAGCATGGTTTTCCATGAGTATTGCTTCCTCTTTCCGCAGCAGATCGTTCTGATAAAAATGTAACTGATACAAAAAAAACAGAACGTTTGCAAAGGGATTTATACAAGGAAGCCCAAATCCCGGGCTTTGCCCGGCTAAGTAAACGATTTCAGCACGGGTGCGACACTCGCTGGTATCGTTCATCGGATGCAGGATTCAGGTTGTATTACCTGCAAACCGAAACCGTTTACGGCCGGCGAAGGGTTGTGAGCCTGCTGGTGGCAAAGAGAGCGATCAGGATATGCTGGTCAGCAGGGCAGCAGCAATGCCGCCATCATTCCATAAAGCGTCCAGGAGGATTTTGATGCCGATGAGGATCAGCAGCACCCCGCCGGCCACTTCGATCTGTTTGCCCCAGAGTGCACCGACCCGGGCGCCAAGGAAAAGACCTGTGAGGGTGAAGCAGCCGGCCACCAGGCCAATGATCAACGCAGGCAACCAGATGGTGACCTCGAGCATGGCCAGGGTCAGGCCAACTGCCAGGGCATCGATACTGGTAGCCACTGACAGCGCCACCAGGGTGAGGCCTCTGCTCGGGTCGGCAGCAGGCCTGTCGTGTTCTTGTTCATTGTATACAGCCAGAAAGATCATCCTGCCACCAATGATGGTCAGGAGGAGAAAGGCGAGCCAATGACTCCAGGTGGCGACAAAGGACTGTACAGTCAGGCCGGCAAGCCAGCCGACGACCGGCATCATGGCTTGAAACAGGCCAAAATGGAACGCCAGGCGAAAGCAGCGGCGAAAGGTCAGCGGGCGAAGGGTCGTCCCAGCTGCCAGGGCCACGGCAAAGGCATCCATAGCCAGGGCTACGGCAATGCCGATAATGGACAGGGTATCCAAGGGGTTTTCGGGTGTGGAAACTTTAGGCTAGTGTATCAAAAACCTGCAGAAGTTTTTCTATGAGCAGATCGATGTCCGAGGTCTCGACAATCAACGGCGGTATGAAGCGCAGTACCCGGTTACCGGCGAAATTGATCAGGACTCCCAGGGCAAACAGGCGTTGCACGATATCAGGCCCCTGCTCGATACCTTTCTCGGTCAGCACCAGGCCGAGAAGCAGGCCCTGGCCGCGGACACCGGTGGCCAGGTGCGGGTAGCGGGCGGCCACTTCTTCCAGCCTGGAGATGAAGTAGCGGCTCTTTTCCTGAACTGATTGCAGGAAACCGTCGGCCAGAATGACTTGCAAGGTCGCAACCGCAGCGGCTGCGCAGACAGGGTTGCCGCCAAAGGTCGAGGCATGACTGCCGGCAATGAGCGAGGCGGCGATGCGGTCGGTGGTGAGCATGGCACCGATGGGCAGGCCATTGCCCAGTGCTTTGGCAGCCGTCATGATGTCCGGTGTAACTCCGGACTGCTCGTAGGCAAACAGGGTACCGGTGCGGCCTAGACCGGTCTGCACTTCATCAAAGATCAACAGCAGACCATGGCGGTCACAAAGAGTTCGTATTGCCTGGAGGTAGTCGGGCGCCAGAGGGCGGACACCGCTTTCGCCCTGGAGTGGTTCACAGAAAACAGCGCAGGTCCGTGGGCTGATCAGCGATTCCAGGGCTTGTGGGTCGCCGAATGGAGCATGGATAAATCCTTGGGGCAGGGGTTCGAAGCCTTCGTGAAAGCGGGGTTGGCCGGTGGCGGCAACAGTGGCCAGGGTCCGGCCGTGGAAAGAACCTTCCAGGGAGATAATTTCGAATTTTCCTGGATCGCTGTGGATTCTGGCCAATTTAATCGCTGCCTCGTTGGCCTCGGCTCCGGAGTTGGCCAGGAAAACCCGGTCAGCAAAACTATGGGCGGTGAGCAGTTCGGCCAGTTCAATCTGGGGCGGGATATTAAACAGGTTGGACACATGCACCAGGGTTGCCGCCTGGCGGCAGATAGCCTCGGTGACCTTGGGATGGCAGTGCCCCAGCGAGCAGACAGCGATCCCGGCGAGAAAATCGAGATATTCCCGGCCATCGGCATCGCGGAGCCGACAGCCGCTTCCCTGCACCATGGCAGCGGGAAACCGGTTGTAGGTGTTGATAAACACGTTGTTGCCCCGATCGCTCCACTCTGTATTGGTCATGCCACCAGCTCCGTTCCTATACCCTTGCGGGTGAAAATTTCCAGCAGCACGGCATGTTCCTGCCGGCCATCAATGATGTGTGCTTTGGCAACGCCCCCATCAAGGGCGGCTTTACAGCAGTTGACCTTGGGAATCATGCCGTCTCTGATCACTCCGGCTGCGATCAGGTCATCGATCTGGTCCCGGTAAATGGTTGAAATCAGCTCGTCATGGCTGTTTCTGACCCCTTCGACATCCGTGAGCAAAATGAGTTTGGCCGCATGCAGCTCGGCGGCAACAGCCCCGGCCACCAGGTCGGCGTTGATATTGAACGCCTGGCCATCTTCACCAACCCCCACCGGGGCAATGATCGGGATGAAGCCGCGCTGTTCAAGGGCGGTGAGAATGTCGGGGTTGACCCGGGTGACTTCACCGACCCGGCCGATATCTATCAGTTCAGGTGGCCGGTCTTCACTGGCGACCTTGGATTTGATGGCAAGTTTGCGTGCCTGCACCAGGTCACCGTCCCGTCCGGAAAGACCGACTGCCTTGCCGCCGCAATGGTTGATCAGGCCGACGATTTCTTTATTGACCTTGCCCACCAACACCATTTCCACCACATCCATGGTTTCGCCGTCGGTAACCCGCATGCCTTGAATATAGCTGGGAACAATGTGCATTTTTTCAAGAAAGCGGTTGATCTGGGGGCCACCACCATGCACAATAACGGGATTGATGCCGATGTACTTCATCAAAATGATATCCAAGGCGAACTTCCGCTTCAATTCCTCGTCAACCATGGCATGGCCGCCGTACTTGATCACCACTGTTTTTTCTCTGAATTCCCGCAGGTACGGTAATGATTCAATGAGAACCTTGGCCTTGGCGACTTCTTCACGCATACTTGTTG
>SKJK01000289.1 GCA_007121995.1 Desulfobulbaceae bacterium | reverse complement strand
TTGTCCTCTCCCGGCCCTGGTCGTCGATTGTTGCGGTGACCGGCTGAAAACGCATGCCGATCAATACTCCCTGGTCGACCACAAATTCCAGGGGCGTCAGGTTGTCATGGATAGGGATGTCCTCGTGCAGTGCCTCCTCGATTTCCCACGAGGATGCCTTCATGTCGGCCCGGGAACTACGCACCACCACCTGTACCTCCTCGCCGCCCATCCGTCTGGCGGTCCGACAGCAGTCCATGGCAGTGTTGCCGCCGCCCACCACGATCACCCGTTTGCCGATTGCTTTGATATGGCCGAAAATAACCCCGGCGAGCCAATCAATGCCGACATGGATCCGTTCGTCCCCTTCGACACGGCCGGGCAGATCAGGGAGATCCCGGCCCCGGGGGGCACCGGTGCCGACAAACAGGGCATCGTAGTCCCTGGCCAGCATGGCGTTCATGCTGCGGACCGACTGGTTGAAGTGAGTAGATACCCCCATGTCGAGGATATAGTTGACTTCAGTGGCCAGCACTGATTCCGGCAGCCGGAAGGAGGGGAGCTGGCTGCGCATGAACCCGCCTCCTTGTTTCTGGTCATCGAACAGATCGATGCTGTATCCCAGAAGCAGCAGGTCCCGGGCCACGGTCAGGGAGGCGGGGCCGGCACCGATAAGTCCGATTTTCCGACCGTTTTTCACCTCTGGTATTGTGGGCAGTCGGGAAGCGATTTCCTCGCGGTTATCAGCGCAGAATCGTTTCAGGCGACAGATGGCCACTGGTTCCTTCTCCACTCGCCCCCGGCGGCAGGCCGGTTCGCAGGGGCGGTCACAGACCCGACCGAGAACCCCGGGAAAGATATTGGATTCCCAGTTGATCATATAGGCATCAGTAAAACGTTTCTCACTGATCAGACGAATATATTCCGGCACCGGGGTATGGGCGGGGCAGGCGTACTGGCAGTCAATCACCTTGAGAAAATAGTGCGGATCTTCGGTATCTGTCGGTTTCACAGGCACAACTCCTGGAACGGAAACGTGGTTGATGGCTGCTGCAAAGCGAATTTGACCCATTGTACAAAAGAAAGGAGCACTATGGAAAAAAAACAAAAGGGGCGGTTGGATTTATCTTTTTTGGTGATAGCTTACGAATGCCGGTGGGCAACCTGATGTGGGACAAGGGAATGGGGCTTTTCCTGACCGTGGGTGGTCATCAGGACTTCGTCGCTCATGATATCCCGGGGGGTTCCGTCGGCAACGACCTGCCCTCCATCCAGGATGAGTACGCGGGTGCAGGTTTCCAGGATGAGTTCCAGGTCGTGGGATGCGATCAGAGCTGTCGGTGCCGATTGATGGAGCAGCGGCATGAGGCGTCGTCGACCGCGGATATCGAGACCAGCGCTGGGTTCATCAAAAAGGATGATCCGGGGTCGCAGTGCCAGGGCCCCGGCAATGGCGACCATGCGTTTTTCTCCTTCAGAAAGATGATGCACTGGGCGGGCAATGAGGTGTTGCGCACCAACAGCCGTCAGTGCTTCCTGGACGCGCTGTTCAACTTCCAATGTTGTCAGGCCCAGATTTTCCGGACCAAAAGCCACATCCTCGCCTACCGTCGGACAGAAGAGCTGTTCATCGGATCGTTGGAAAACCAAGGCGATGTCAGGAGTGAATCCACCTTTGACAACGGGTTGTCCCAGCAGGCGGATTTCTCCACCCGTTGGCTTGAGTAAGCCGCAGGCAAGCAGGAAGAGAGTGGTTTTTCCGGCTCCATTGGGGCCGATAAGACCGACTCGTTCCCCAGGATAGATGCTGAAAGTGAGTTCGCGCAGCACCTCGGGCTTGTCTGGATAAGAAAAATCCAGATTGGAAAACTGCACAGCAGGGAGAGTGGATGGTGGCATCACAGGTTTGCGGAATTGTTTTTGCAATCGTGGCTGTTAACCGGGTCTAAAGGAACAATTTCAGAGTCCGGGGCGTATCCGATTACAGGGGTTGTAAGTGTGTGGTTGACTACGCTCCTGTAACGTAAGCAGTCACGTTTACTCCAGAGCTGTTTCCTTTACCCCAACCAAGTTAACCCCATGGCCATGACGGTCACGGCGGCAAGGGCAGCTTTATCGGTTATTGTGGCTGAGAATCCGACTCGAGGGTGCGTGCCGTGGCCGTACCCGCGCACACGCATGGCCCTGTAGACGCCATCAGCTCGTTCGTAACTGCGCAGCAGCAGGTTGCCGGTCAGCAAGGCCGTTGTTCGGATGGTCTTCCAGGAACAGTTCCGTCCCTGATATCCGCGAACCTGCATGGACCGGCGCATCCGTTGCAAATCTTTGCTAAGCACTTCCAGATATCGTACCATAAGCAGCGCTATATCCGCCATGATCCCAGGCAGGCCCAGCGCCTGAAAGGCACGAATAGTCTGGAGAATCGGGGTGCTTCCCAGAAAACAAATGGCCAGGATGAGGATGGCGTAGAATCGGATGGTGATGAGCAAGGCCGATTCCAGGCCCTCCCGGGTGATGGTCAGCGGGCCAAGATTGAACAATGGGGTCGAACCGCCGGCAAAAGGCAGGAGTACAGCCAGCATAATGATCAGCAGCGATGGAAAACGCAACTTATACCACAATCTTCGAACCGGTATGCCCGAGATCGTATGGAAAAAGAGGGTCAGTGCCGCCATTGCCGGTACGGCACGCAGGTCCGTAATTGACGAAAAAGCAAAGGCCAACAGCAGTAGGGCAATAATTCTCAAGCGTGGGTCCCAGCGGTGCAGCAGAGCGACATCAGGTGTGCTGGACCGGTGGTTCATAGACCCTCCAAAACTTGCGGACGAACCCGAAAGAGAAAACCGGCTACAAGGCCGATGATCAGGCCTTCAAGGAAAATCAGCGGGATATGAGAGAAAACGAGGATCGTGAGGGCCGAACGTTCTACCGATGCATTGATGTGGGCGGGCATGCCGATCAACAGACAGGCGGCAAAAATGAGGACCGAACAACTCACCGCGACAACACTGGCCAGGAAAGCACATGCGCTCACTTTTCCAGGAGTGGAACTATACCCCCGGGTGAGTATTCTGAACAGAGCAGCGGCCGCCAAGGCCGGTATACCAAGAATGATGGCGTTGACCCCCAGGGTGGTCAACCCCCCATGGCCAAACATCACTGCCTGGAAAAACAGGCCGATGACAATGGCAGGAAAGGCAAAAGGCCCAAGCAGGATGCCAAGCAGGCCATTGAGAATCAGGTGGACACTTGCAGGTGGGACCGGGATATGAATGAGAGCGGCAAGAAAAAAGGCCGCGGTGAGCAGGGCCGCTTTGGGAATATCTTCTCGAGGGTCCTCACGCTGGTTGATCCTGCGGAGACAGGCCCAGGTCACGGACATGGCCAGCGCATAACCGCCCACGGTGACGGGCAGGGGGAGGATACCATCGGGGATGTGCATCAGGATATTCTCCGCCGGTAAAAATAGAGCGCCGTACCAATGCAACCCCAGAGAACACAGGCCGTCATCAGGGCCCGTTGTCCGGCAGTATAACCCTGCTGTCTCGGAGTATGCTCCGATTGCTCAGGGCTGAGGAGGATGTGCACCATGGCGCCGTGTCCGGCAAGCCTGGCCTGGATACTCCAGGTTCCCGGGAGGGCAGGGTCGGGGACGAAGCTGAACCGCCCCTCTGCATCACCAACACCGGTCAGCCAGGGGCGGGCGGGGTCGTCCGGCGCATAGACTGTTATCTGCGCCCCTGCCATGGACTGGCCTGTATCGTAGCGTGCCTGAACGGTGATACCGGTGCTCTGGGTATAGTCAAGCAGAACACCGTGAGCAAAGAGCGAAACGGGTACGGACAGGCCAAGCCCAACCGACAGGACGAAGAGTCGGAGAGATTTGCCAAGGTTCACAAGTTGTTGCATCAGTGGTAGGGCCGGAAATGTCCGCACAAAGGTCGTTTCAGTGCCATTCGACGTTGCAGTGTCCCTCACCGGCATGTCCGATATGCAGGCCTTGCAGAGTCAGCATCTGTTTTTTGCCGTTGTCGGCAAAGGGAGCAAAGCCCGGAGCTTCAGTGTTCATCGGGTCGTCGGCAGGCTTATCGGCGCGGCCAAAGATATGGTCGAGATGAAAGGTCAGCTCCAGGTCGGCCGCCCCTTGCGCCGATAGCAATCCTTTCCGTTCGTCGCCGACATACTCGCCGCAACGGTAGGTTCTCTCTTCCTTGGAATAGAGTTGAAACGGAACAGTTTCTCCGTTTTTTTCAGCTGTGCCGGTCAGGACCATGGAGTATCCGGACAGGATGCCTTCTGTGGTCCTGGTCATTTTCCAGGAAAGGGCATTGTAGTGGCCAGCGGGGGCATCCATGACCGCGCCAATCAGGACCCGGTTATCGTCCTGGGCGCTCATGACCAGATCCAGGGTATGGACGCCTGGCAGGGAGGCCAGCGTCTCTCCGGGAATGGGACCGCCCTGGTTGGGATCATAGGGTGGATCGGTCTGATAGGCGGTTATGTCCGAGAGGGTGACGAAGATATGGCTGAAGGTCAGAGTCCAGCCGTCTTTGCTCAGGCGAGGGGCCTGAAATCCTTCGGTGGCCAGGTCCTCACCGCTGGCATAAAAGGTCAGGATCCCGGCTTGAACCGATGCTGCCATGAACGGGAAGATCAAAAAACAAGCGAGGAGACAATGAAGCATGCGGCGTTTGAAGAGACTCATGGTATTCTCCTTGTGCGGTTGTGCAGGCAAAGGATGCACAACCGGTGCTCGTGGCACGATTGATTAGTTGGTAACACGAGGCAACAATAAAAAAAAAAACAGGGTGTGTCAAAGGAATTGGAAGGATATCGCCAAATAGCCGGTGTGGAAAATGGATGACAGGAAAGAGACCTGAGGTATAGAATAGAGCTTCTGAGCGTAGGGAGAGGCGAAAGTTTTTTACGTAATCGACAGGCACCGGCCTGTCGGGTAATCGTTCATCCAGAGAGGTTTTTATGGTGACAACTGTCCGTTTTGGCGTTTCCATTGACGAGAGTCTGTTGCGACAATTCGACGAATTGATTCAGGACAAGGGATATCAGAATCGCAGCGAAGCGGTTCGCGACCTGATGCGTGATGCACTGGTGGAACGGCAATGGACCAGGGAGGACGAGGAGACCGTTGGTACGGTCACCCTGGTCTATGATCACCATACCCGTGATCTTGCCGATAAACTTACCGAGCATCAGCACAGCCATCATCATGCCATCATTTCCGTGCTCCACGTGCACCTTGATGCCCATAATTGTTTGGAGGTGGCGGTGGTACGCGGCACGGCCCGTGAGGTACGAAGACTTGCCGATGAACTCATCGGCACTAAAGGCGTCAAACACGGGAAACTAGTCACGACAACCACGGGTAAGGATTTGAAATAGGCGGTGCACAGGGACAGTCCCTAACTCGCGCAGGGTTGAGGCGCTTTCCTGCAGGCACAAGCGGATATGGCAGGCACAATCGTGTTTTTCCTCAACCCTGCAGGCAATACCCTCTGGAGTCAAAGAGTTGACATGAACAAAAAGCCCCGGTATGGAGAGGATATTCTCTGGCAACCAGACGCTCCGGTCTGGGAGGTTGTCCCCCTGGCCGAGTATATTCTGCCAAGCTTTGTTGGTTTGGGTTCCGCAGTGAAGAAATGGACATCGCTGCAACGGATTTTTCGTCGCTCCTCGGAGACATCGTCGTCCCCGGCCAGATCGGAGGCAGAGCTACGGGCGCTGTCGCAGGTCCGTTTGGAAAATCTTGCCCCTCCAATCAATTGGAGTCTTGCCGCCCGTGCCCTCGATATGGCCTTGCATGACTGGCTACGAGACGAACACCCGGAGCCTCCAGTCCGTTTTTTTATTGGCCAACCTTGGTGTGACTATGCGGCAATACTGAGGCAGTGGGCAAAGATCCATGATGCAGCGTTGATCGCCCCTCCCGATCCAGGACAGATACTGCAGAGCGATGCCCGCTGGGTGCAGCTGCGCGAGCATCACGACCGTCTCTGGGTCATGCCCAGGCTTGAACGTTTGTTTGTGCGCCATGCCGACGGCCGGGGGCTGGTTCGTGATTTTCTTGAGAGGGCGACCAGCGGCAGTATAGGGCGAGGCATCATTGGGTGTGACAGTTGGGCCTGGGCATATCTGCAGCGGGTCTGGCCTCTTGCCCAGCCTGATGCCTTGACCATGCAGGCTTTTGATGGAGAAAAGTTGACCCGCCTTTTTGCCTGTCTGGCTCAGACGGAAGCATCTGAACATGTTCAATTCTGTAATGCCAAAACAGGCAACCCGGTACTGCCGGAATGCGAGGACATTGTGCAGGGTGCGTATACCATCAGCAGGGAGCTGAAACAACTGGCAGCGCATTGTCGTGGTAATCCCGGCACAGCTTGGTCCTACTGGCGGCATAGATTACGTTCCGAACCCGATGTTGATGGCAGCTCACCGATTCCTGAGGATTCGCTTGGAAAAAAAGGCGGCGAAGACGTGGTCTGGCTTGCCGCGGATCTTGTCGAGCCCTCCATGCCTATGGAAGCTGATGAGGATATGGCTTTTGTCCTCCACGGGCTTCTGTTGCATAATGGCCTTTCCGCCGATATGCTGGCTGAGATTTTGCCCCTTTCGCGCAGCTGGATCATGTCGCTGCTTCTTCGGTTGCTGAGGTGCGAACTGGTGAGCCGTGATGGGCAGTGTTGGCACGTCAGTGCCTTGGCGTATGCGACGGTCCGCGAATTCCTCCGTACCCGTGATTATCTCACGGATCAATTTTAAGGAGTCTACCGTCATGAATGATGCGATCAAGGCTTCTCAGATTTTTAAACCCTTCACAGCCGATACCCTGGTGTACCTGCTGGTGATAGTGGCGACGGCGGCGGTGTTGATTTTTATCACCCGCAGGCTGGTACCATGGATCGCCAACCGTCTGCATGGTAAACGTCGCCTTGTCCTGTTGGCGGGCGAATCCGTCCTGCGCCTTCTGATCATCCTTGCCGCTCTGCTGCTCTGTATCCCTCTGGTTATCGAGCCGAGCCTGCAGAGCATGATCGCCGTTTTCAGTGCCGTAGGCCTGGCCGTCGGCTTTGCACTCAAGGATTATACCAGCAGTCTGGTTGCAGGTATTGTGGCTGTGGGGGAGATGCCATACCGCAATGGCGACTGGATCGAGGTGAACGGTGTTTATGGTGAGGTGCAGTGTGTGGGCATGCGCACTGTGTCCATCGTCACCCCGGATGATACCATGGTTTCCATACCTCATCTGAAGATCTGGACCGAACTTATTCTCAACGCCAACAATGGGGGCCCAAGCCTGCAATGTGCGACCGATTTTTTCCTGCATCCTCGTCATGACGCCGCCCAGGTCCGGCAGGTTCTCGAGGATGTGGCCCTGACCAGTCCCTATCTGCAGATCAACAAGCCTATTGCGGTCATTGTTGAGGAGAAGCCTTGGGGAACCCGGTATCGCCTGCGCGCTTATCCTGTGGACCCGCGGCAGCAGTTCCGGTTCATCACTGATCTCACCGTTCGAGGGAAGGCGGCCCTGGCAAGGCTCGAGGTGTCCTTCTCCACCCTGCCGGTCACCATGATGGATCTGCCTGGCTCAGAAAAATAAGTATGATGACAAGTATGTTTATGGCTGGTTACGCATGCTTCAATGAGTGGCAAAAGGCGGCATATGGTAAAAAACCGATTTTATAAGCTGATTACAGTAAAATATATTTCAAGCAGGACTCCAGCCCTCAAGGATTCTTGCTCGAGTTACATATGGCGTTGAAGAGCAGGCGATGGCTCCAGGAGGCGATAAGTCAGGCTGCAAAAGAGTCTTCAGGCCGGCTTGAACGCGAGGTATTTCCCGCTGCCTGAATCAACGCTTTGAATAATCGCTGCTGACGGTGATGGTGCGGCAGGTATTCCGGATGCCATTGGACGCCAAGGGCGAAATTTTTATCTGTTAATTCAATGGCCTGAATGACACCGTTGCTTTCAGTTGCCACAATTCGTACTGTAGTTCCCGGCTGGTTGATCGCCTGATCATGGAGGGCGTTGATCCGGCATGTTACGCATCGAAGTATGGCCGCCAGGTGGGAGTCAGGTTGGACGGTAATGATTTTTCGTGGCAAAAGGCTGCGTATGTTTGGACTCTCCAGATAAAAACCGGCTAAATGCTGGTGGAGTGTGCCCCCGGTGGTCACATTGAGCAGTTGTGCTCCTCGGCAAATGCCCAATATGGGCATAT
>SKJK01000084.1 GCA_007121995.1 Desulfobulbaceae bacterium | reverse complement strand
TCAAGGGAAAAATCGGCACAGTTCTGCCCGGCCTGTTGCCGGGCCATGACCACCAGCAACTCAAAAAAAGCATCACCGAGAAACTGATGCTTCTACCCGATGACACCCTTGTGTATCCCGGCCACGGCGCCACTACCACCATAGGTGCAGAACGCCGGTAGTAGCAGGAAACGACGGAAAATATTATCCTGAATCCGTGACGGCCATCAATCCAGATGGTACAACTGGTCCCATTAATCGCAGCCATTAAAAAAGCGCACATGCAAAATGGGCAAACACCTTCCATGCATCCTCTCATTACAAAATTCCACGATCCAGCGATTCTGATATTGCTGCTCCTTTGGGTCCTTCACGGTTGCGCTTCTCTTCCACCGCCCACCTATGAAAATATTCGGATCGCTTACTCGCAACCAGTGTACTCCGATGCCGATACACACAGAGCGGTGCATTCAATCGATAGCGACACGCCGCTCTCCCTGGCCGAAGCGATCGAAACAGCATCCCAAAACAATCCCGATCTGGCGCAGGCCAAATGGCGCATCGAACAGGCCCGGGCGATGCGCGCCATTGCCGAAGCCGCTTTCTGGCCTCAGCTGTCGGCGTATACGGAGTACATGCAAGGCGACGCGCCATCGGCGTATCTCTTCAAAAAAATTGACCAACGCATGCTGCCGGCCGATATCAATTTCAATGACCCTGGCTGGTTCCAGAATTTCGAATCCGGGATAGCAGGCAAGATGAACCTGTTCAATGGGTTCCAGGATTACTCAGCCACCTTGATGGCCCGGGCGGATATTGATATTTCGCGCGGACAGTTTGCCCAGGTCCTCAACGACCTCACCGCGGAGGTGATCAACACCTTCTACAACGTTCTGACCGCGCGGGATTTTATCCGCATATCCGAAACATCAGTGGATACCGTGGCCGAACAACTCAGAATCACCCAAGTACACTATGAAGGAGGCGCAGCCTTAAGAGCGGACCTCCTTTCGCTGGAAGTGAGGCTGGCCGAAGCACACGAGCAGCTTGTTTCGAGCCGAAACCGGCATCAACTCGCCCGCGCGGCGCTGGCCAACCTGATGGGTTTTGATCCCTCCGCATGGATTGAACAGGGCGCGGCATTGGCAGAGACCATCGAGCGGCCGCCGCCTATCCCCGACAGCTATGACGTCGGTATCATTGGGGCGCTGGCGCACCGGCCCGAACTGCTGCAAGCGCGCCAACAGGTAGTCAAGTCCCATATCGGACTGACCGCGGCAAAGGGCAGCTACCTGCCTCGGCTGGATCTGATGGCCACCTACTACCTTGCCGACCCCCACATGGATTACAATCTGGCACGTGACAACTGGAATGCTGCGCTGGTTTTGAACTGGGATATTTTTACCGGTTTTTCCCGTTCGGCTCAAGTGAATCAGGCGCAGGCCATGTTCAGGCAAATGCTGGCGGCCGACCGCAAGGCCATCCTGCAGGTCAAACACGACGTGAAAACCAGCTATTTAAACCGTCAAGAGGCTGCATCACGCTACGCGGTAGCTTTGCGCAGCGTGGAAAGCGCCGAAGAATCATTTCGGCTGGTCAAAGAACAGTACCAGGGCGGGGCGGTGCCGATCACGCGTTACCTGGAAGCCGAACTCGACCGCAACCGGGCTCGAATACGATCCACGGCCGCCTATTATGATCGGATCAAGGCCGATGCCAACGTATCGCGCGCGCTGGGTGTATGGGCGCTTAAAATAACCCCCACACAACAATGAGCCGTTATGCTGGACAAACAAAAAATACTCTTCGCATTGGTCCTGGTCGTCGCAGGGCTGGCCGCTCTTCTCCTGACGCTCTGGTTTTTTTCCGGTGACCGAGTGCCCCCCGGTCGTGTACACCCGCCTGAGCAAGACCACCGCCCCGAAGCCGAAACCGTCGAAGCGGTTGTTCGCACGGTCACCGAATGGTATGACGCCGTCGGCACCATCATACCCCGAACGCGCGCCAGTATCGAAGCACAGGTACGGGCAACGGTCACGGCGGTTCCGGTCAAGGCGGGGGATACGTTCGCCCAGGGCGATCTGCTGGTGCGTCTGGATGACACCCACCTGCAGACCCAATTGGCTCAGGCACACCAATCTCTGCAATCAGCCACGGCCCGGCGAGAACAAGCCAGACAAGAGCTCCATGCGGCGGAAGCTGCTTTTGAAGAGGCAGAAAAGGCCTACCGGCGAATCGAACGGTTCCACGAACTCGAAGCAGCCACCGAACAGGACCTCGAGCAGGTACGTTCGCGCTTTTTGCAGGCTCGAGCAGCAGTACAGCGTGCGCAGGAGGGTCTTTCAGCCGCAGCGGCCGACATCGGTCAGGCCCGGGAAATAGTTCGGGAAGCTGAAATTTACAAAGGATACACCGAATTAACCGCCCCTGTCGACGGCGAGGTGCTCGAACGACTGGTCGATCCCGGCGACATGGCCATGCCGGGCAAACCATTGTTGCTGCTGCGCACGACCCGGGGTTTGCAGATCGAGGCCACTGTCCGTGAAAACCTGATAAGCAAGGTGCAGTTGGGCGACATTCGGCCGGTACGGCTGACCACGCTCGATACAACCGTCGACGCCGTGATCGACCGCATCGTCCCTTTTATCGATCCCCGGACACGCACTTTCCTGGTCAAGGCCGACTTGCCTGAAATCGACGGTGCGTTACCAGGCATGTACGGCAAACTGATGATCCCACACGAGGAAATAGATATAGTCGTGATCCCCCCCCTGACTGTGCGGCGGGTGGGCCAGCTCGAACTGGTAACGGTACAGACACCGGAAGGTTGGCAGCGCCGATATATCAAAACCGGCGGCATGTATGATGATCTGGTCGAGGTGCTCTCGGGACTCGAAGGGGGAGAGATGTTACTGATCGGGGAGCCGAATGACGATGACCGATAACGTGCGCGAACCGACCGGGCTGATTCCCGGCATTGTTCGGCCGTTTCTGGCCGGTACCCCGGCGGTGCTGGTGCTGGTCATTGCTCTTGTCCTGGGAGCAGCGGCCATTTTCATCACCCCACGCGAAGAAGACCCGCAGATCGTTGTGCCCTTGGCCGATATCTACATCCAGGCGCCGGGGGCCGGCCCCAAGGAAGTGGAAAAACTGGTTGCCACACCGCTGGAGCAGTTGTTGTGGCAGATCGACGGGGTCGAATACGTCTATTCCATCTCCCGGCGGGGCATGGCGATCGTAACGGTCAGGTTTCATGTGGGCGAAGACCGGGTCGAATCATTGGTCAAGCTCCACAACCAGATCACCATGCACATCGACCAGGCCCCTCCCATTGTCCAGGGGTGGGTGATCAAACCGGTTGAAATCGACGACGTCCCCATCGTCACCCTTGCTTTATATTCGGATCAATACAACGATCACGAACTCAGACGCATCGGCGAGGAGGTGCTCTGGCGGCTGTCCAGGCTGGAGGATATCTCGCGCACCGAAATCGTCGGCGGCCGGCCTCGCGAAATCCGGGTGGAGCTGCTGCCCGAGGCCTTGACCGGATACAACCTCTCTCTGCTGCAGATCAACCAGGCCCTGCAGGGGGCCGATGCGGCGATTGCCGCCGGGAATGTTGACCGTTTCAACCGCAATTTTACCGTTGTTGCCGATTCCTTTCTGCGCTCGGTGCGGGATGTTGAGGAACTGGTGGTAGGGGTCCACGACGGGCGGCCAGTCTCTTTACGCGAGATAGCTCAAATCACCGACGGACCGGCGGAAGCAGCACACTACACAAGGTTGGGCCATTCCCACCGGGCCAGGCAGGCGGAACACCTTCAGGATCAGCCATTGACCTATCCGGCTGTTACCCTCGCTCTGGCTAAAAAACCGGGCACCAACGCCGTGGATGTCTCACGCAGCATCCTGGCTGAAATTGATCAACTTGAAAAGGAGGTGATTCCGGACGGTGTGACAGTGGTGGTCACCCGCAATTACGGCGACACCGCGCAGCAGAAAGTAAACGAATTGCTGCTTTCGTTGTTCCTGGCCATTATCTCCGTGGTGTTGCTGCTTTCCCTGGCGCTGGGCTGGCGCGAGGCATTGGTGGTGGCTGTGGCCATTCCAGTCAGCTTCGGCCTGGCCCTTTTCTGCAACCATTTGCTAGGCTTCACCATCAACCGAGTCACCTTGTTCGCCTTGATTCTGTCGCTCGGACTGGTGGTCGATGATCCGATCACCAATGTGGACAACATCCAGCGGCACATTTTCATGGGCAAGCGTAACCCCTTCAAGGCTACCTTGTTCGCCGTGAACGAAGTCCTGCCGCCGGTTATCATATCGACCATCGCGATCATTATTTCGTTTGTACCGCTGTTTTTTATCACCGGCATGATGGGCCCCTACATGGCCCCCATGTCCGCCAATGTCCCACTGACCGTCATCTTTTCCACTCTTGCGGCACTGACCGTGGTCCCCTGGATGACCTACAAGCTGCTGCGCAACCATCCTTACGCCGGTTCCGATACGACCCCCCCGCAAGGTGGCAAAGGGCCTCCCCAGTGGATATTCGATTTTTACCGCAAGGTGATGACCCCTTTTCTGACCTCCCGCACCAACCGTCGGTTGCTGGCGGTCGCAATCATCGTGCTGCTGGTCCTGTCGATGCTGCTGGCCCTTTTTCGGATGGTGCCGCTGAAAATCCTTCCTTTTGACAATAAAAACGAGTTTCAGGTTGTCATCAATATGCCCGCGGGGACTACTCTTGAAACCACAGATGCCGTTGTCCGCGATTTCGAAGCGTTCCTGCGCACCGTGCCTGAAGTCACCCACTATGTAAGCTATACGGGGACACATTCTCCCATTGATTTCAACGCCATGGTCCGCCGCTATTACCTGCGCCAGGCGCCCCATCAGGCCGACATCCGTGTCAATCTGGTGGAGAAAAACCAGCGGAGCGAACAAAGCCACGACATCCTGTTGCGCCTGCGCCAGGATCTCATGACGATCGCCGAGCGCCATGGGGCCGGAATTCAATTGGTGGAAATGCCCCCCGGACCTCCTGTGCTGGCCTCCATCGTGGCCGAAATCTACGGCTCGCCGGACACGACCTATGATGAGCTGATCGCTGCGGCCGAGCCCATCAAAGCCCTCATGCAGGCAGAGCCTTTTGTGGTCGATATCGATGATATGGCCGAAGCAGCCCACGATCGCATCGATTTCGTGATCGATCGCGAAAAAGCCGCTTTGCACGGAATTTCCGCGCAGACCGTTGTCCAAGCCCTGCAGATGGCCGTCGGGGGAACGACGCCGGCACAGGTCCATCAGGAAAACGAACGTCAGCCCTTGCATGTGCGCGTGATTCTGCCCAGGGCAAGTCGCAGCAATAGTGCCACCCTGACCCAGATTCCCCTGACCACCCCGGACGGACAGATCGTGCCGCTGGCCGAACTGGTCGAGGTCCGTCGGGTAGTCAACGAGCAACCTATATTTCACAAAAATCTGGATCCTGTGGTCTATGTTACCGCCGATGTGGCCGGCCGGGCACCGGCTGAAGCCATCATCGACATGCAGGGCCGACTCAAGCAGAATCCTTTGCCGGCAGGCATCCGGGTGGCCTGGGCAGGAGAGGGGGAGTGGAAAATTACCCTGCGGGTCTTCCGGGACCTGGGCATCGCTTTTGCCGCGGCCCTGGTGGGAATCTACATTCTGTTGATTTTGCAGACCAATTCATTTCTCATGCCGGTCTTGATCATGATGGCCATCCCTCTGACCCTGATCGGGATCATGCCGGGTTTCTGGCTTTTGAACATCATTACCGGGCGCGAGATCGGCGGGTTCGACAGCCTGGTCTTTTTCACCGCTACCAGCATGATCGGGATGATCGCGTTGGGAGGCATCGTCATCCGCAATGCTGTGGTACTCATCGAGTTCATCCAGGTCAGTCTGGCTGAAAAAATGCCAGTCAAGGAAGCCATCCTGCAAAGTGGCGCCATCCGATTGCGCCCAATTGTAATGACCGCGCTGACCACTGCTCTGGGTGCCTGGCCGATCACCCTGGACCCGATTTTTTCCGGACTGGCCTGGGCGCTGATATTCGGTCTGTTCGCTTCCACCTTGTTCACCCTGCTGGTGGTGCCGGTGACGTTTTATGCGGTATACGGGATTAAACTGGAAGCAGCGCAAGAGGGCGGCGAAACCAAAGGAGGAGCGGTATGACGACACAGATGATGGCAGCGGTGTACGAGCTGGCACTATGGAGCATCGCCTTACTCGAATTAATGGGGATCGGGACGATCATACTCTTTTCGCTCAACGCCACCGTAACTAACGTCTACCTGCTCATCACCCGGGGGCACAAGAAAGATCTCTTCCAGGCCTACCGCCTTCAACTCGCGCGGGGTATTCTCCTGGGGCTCGAGTTTCTGGTTGCCGCGGACATCATCAAGACCGTCGCCATCGAGCTGACGTTTGAAACCGTCGGGATTCTTGCCTTGATCGTGCTGATACGGACGTTTTTGAGTTTTGCCATTGAACTCGAAATGACCAGCAGGTGGCCTTGGCAAAAACCACCGGATTCATGAACCCGGGACAACATCCACGTGATCAGTTACGACGGTGATTCCTCCTGACTGACTCCGGATTGCGCTGATTGCTCTTTTTGTGCTTTATGCGCTTTTTGCTTCAACTCATTGAACTTCATAGATATGCTTTCAAGCCGCGCTTCCCATTCCGGATCAGCGGTTTGCCCCACCGTAACTCTGAAAAAAACCTGCATAAGAGCAATCATCGCCACCGGTTCAATGACGGCCTGCTTGATGCCCCAGGCAAAAACCAAGGCCACGATCAGGGTGAGCGGTCCCCCGGTTCCCGGAAACAGCTTGACCAACAGGGCCGCCGGTCCGAGCACCAGCAGGAAAATCATAAATGTCAAAACCCAGACAAAGATGGCAAGCCACACGGCATTCTTAAGAAATTTGGTATAATTCTGGGCGTAAAGGATGATTGCCGTGCGACTTGCTGCCCAGGGATTTTCCGCTCGGGTTTTAATGAGATAGGCCAGGATGACTTCATCGAGATAGGTAAGCGACAACGTCAGCATGGTGTTGACAAATCTTATCAGGCCCTTGGAGCCCGGAATGGGTATGATGGTCGCAACGCTCATGAAGGCCTTGTTAAAGGTTTTCAGGACTCCTTTGATCAGTTGATCCACCGCGAAAAGCAGACTCGAGGTTGCAAACCGTTCCTGAACAACCTGACGGGCATAATCGACCTGTCCCCTGCCGCCAGGAATTTCCTTACCTTCCAATAAGGAAACCAGAACCGCGACGTGGCCGGCCTTGACAATATAGAGTAAATATTCTCGGATAAAATACATGATGACACTGGCGACACCAAATCCGACCAGGCCACCCCACATTCCACCTGCCGGCGCGGCGTTGGCAATATACCCGATCCCATAGCCGACTCCCGCACCCGCACCGGTGATCAGCACAAAACAAAGGGTTATAACGAAATAAATAAGAAAACGAAAGATGAGAAACGGGGCTGTTTTTCTCATTAATTCCAAAACATCTTTGAAACTGAAATCTTTCATGTGCACGCTCCTTTCGGCAATGGGGTCAACCATCCTGTTAATTGTATTGACATGGTACCAAAGTCCGCACTCGGTTGGCAAGCAACACTTGACCGCTCATAAGCAAGCACAGTCACCCCATTTTTGCACGGACCCGGCTGACCGCATAGGAAAACTATAGCAGGCAGGCGGATCTGCACAAACCTGGGGCACCTGTGACCGCTTACAATACAGGAACATAAAAAACCATACATTTACAAACCTCGCAATCGGTTACAACCTTCCAATGCTCACGACACAATCGACGAGTTCTGTTCGCAAACATAAACTGCTTCTTTGGTCGCGCATGGTGATGGTGAAGAGGGGTAAGCCGACCCCTGGACAGCAATGCAATAGGCTTGACTTGCAACCTGTTGTTTTGTAATACATATTTGATCCAACTCCTGCAAATACAACCCGACTCAAGCTCCTGCAACCGTGCGCCAAAAATGAAGCAGGGCCAGCACAGGAACCTTTGCCGACTAGATGAGAATCATGGTACTCTCCTCGATTTAATCCGAGGAACCGATCAAGGAGGGCACAGAAAAGTCTGTCATCTCATATAGTTGTCATTGATTTTAATCCGACTTTGCCCAGCTCGCCACCCCGGAAACAATGGATATCTATATTGCCCGACAGCCCGTTTTCAACCGGAAAAAACAACTTTTTGCCTATGAGGTCCTGTACCGTTCCGGCCTCGACAACGCTTACCCCAGT
>SKJK01000048.1 GCA_007121995.1 Desulfobulbaceae bacterium | reverse complement strand
TAGCATCCTGAGCACCGGAAGTATCGCGGTCTATGCGGTCACTCCGTTTGAAGTCACACATACCGATCTGAAAGAGTACGTAGGGTATGGCTTCGTTGGTGGGGTATCGTTCCGCAAAGGATTTATAGAGGGCTTTGGCTTCGGGGTACTGTTTATTGTAAAAATAGGCATCGGCGGCTTTCAATTCAGCTAGCATGGCCTGAGAACTGAAGGGATGCTCATCGAGGATAGTGTTGAAAGCCTTGATGGCGGCACTGTAGTTGCCGACATCAAAAGCGTCCATGCCCTTGATGAGCAGCGCATCAGGTTGTTGATCCATGGTCAGCTGTTGTTCACCAAATGTGATATTGCTGAACATCCCGTCAAAAGTGGCACATCCTGAAAGGCTGATGCTTGTCAGGGTCATGGCAAGTATCAGGCCGAAAAAGCGTTGATTTGCCGGATGTGCTCGCCGAGCCATGATCATATCGTTTCCTCGCTGCATTGACTGAATTACTCCGCTGCCTGACTGCCGAGGATACGTTTGGCGGCACATGGGTCTACGCCGGAAACGTTGCATATCTATCGCGATCGTCTGCTCCTGATATTGTCGGCAGCGTGTACTTCAGCTGTCAGGTCCGCCAGGCACTTTTGATGATGGATCGCTGATCATGTCCTTGTGAATGCATGGTCAAGGTCGTTTGTCAGCCATCTCCACTTGGTCCAAGAGTTGGCCCAAGAGGTTTGTCCGGTAACCGTCTCAGCAAAAATCAAAGGCCTTTGTTGATGAGATCCTGCAATTGTGATTTGCCAACAGCACCGGTGATTTGATCAACAACCTCGCCACCTTTGAATAAAATCAGGGTAGGGATGGCACGGATACCAAATTTTCCAGGGGTTGCCGGATTATCATCAACATTCATTTTGGTAATAACGACTTTTCCGTCGAATTCAGCTGCGAGTTCCTCGATAACCGGGCCGATGGCCTTGCAAGGTCCGCACCAGGGTGCCCAGAAATCCACCAGGCAGGGAAGTTCGCTGCCAAGTACTTTGCTGTCGAATTCATTGTCTGATACATGTACCACTTTGTCAGTTGTCATTTTCGTTTCTCCTTGAGGATAACCGCGGAAAGAATTGTGCAAAAATGATTGAATTCCCGATGGTTAATTGTTGAATAAATGTAAAGGGACATTCTACCTTGCCTCTTCTTGGGTGACAAGAAAAAATGTAACATCTTTGCGTAACTGTCAATGGACAAATGGCCGGCAGTTGTTTTTACTTTTGACAGGGCCGAAACGACCGTGCTATATACCCCCTATCTGTGAAGGCCCGGTTGCGGGCATTGATTAATTGCTAGGAGTCAGATGAAAACCCAACGTTCAGCAGAGCTTTTCGCCTTGGCGCAAACCTATATCCCGGGTGGGGTAAATTCTCCGGTCAGGGCGTGCAGGTCAGTGGGCTGCGATCCGCTTTTCGTTGCCAAGGCAGCGGGGTGTCAGCTTATTGATGTCGACGGTAACACTTATATTGATTTTGTCGGTTCCTGGGGTCCCATGATTCTGGGTCATGCTCATCCGGAGGTGGTTGCGGCCATCTGTGATACAGCCGCGGCAGGAACCAGTTTTGGTGCCCCCTGTGCGCTTGAGGTTGCGTTGGCGGACCGGGTGCGGAATGCCATGCCGTCTCTTGAGAAGGTGCGGTTTGTCAACTCCGGAACCGAAGCAACCATGAGTGCCGTACGGTTGGCCAGAGGGTACACTGGCCGGCGGATGGTGGTTAAATTCGATGGATGTTATCATGGACACGCCGATTCTTTTCTGGTCAAGGCGGGATCCGGGGTGATCACTCTCGGAATTCCGGGAAGTCCCGGGGTACCTGAGGATATTGTCAAGAATACCTTGTCCATCCCCTATAACGATGTGGAAATTCTCGAGCAAACTCTGCGGGATGAACGTCTCGATATCGCCTGTGTTATTGTCGAACCGGTCGCCGGTAATATGGGGGTCGTTGTTCCGGATCCACTTTTTCTCCGCGCCCTGCGCGCGCTAACCGCTGAACTGGGTATTCTCCTGATTTTTGATGAGGTCATCACCGGTTTCCGATTGGCTGCGGGAGGTGCTCAGGAACGTTTTAGTATTCAACCTGACTTGACCTGTCTTGGTAAAATTATCGGTGGCGGGTTACCGGTGGGTGCGTATGGCGGAAAAAAAGAAATAATGGATATGGTCGCCCCTGACGGTCCGGTGTATCAGGCTGGGACCCTTTCCGGCAACCCTCTGGCCATGGCTGCCGGTTTGGCCATGCTCGACGTGGTCGGCCGACCGGGATTTTATGAAGAGCTGGAAGAAAAGAGTGCCTGGTTTGGTGCGGAACTGGCCCGGATAATCGCCAAGTCACCAGTTCCTGCAGTTGTCAATCGCGTTGGTTCCATGATGACCTGTTTTTTCACTGCAGGACCGGTAACGGATTTTACCTCGGCCATGCGAGCCGATACCGAGCGGTATGGCCGATATTATCGCCAGATGCTGGCACATGGGGTCTGGTTGGCACCTTCCCAGTTCGAGGCGACATTCATTTCTGCCGCACATGAGCGGACAGACCTGGAAAAGGCGTTGAATATGACTGAAGCATCATTCAAAAAATTGATGGATTAATTAAAAAAATATTGCACTGGCCCGTTGCGCATGCTACCAGTAGCACCACCGACACCTTCCGGGCCAAAGGATCGATCAAGCGATGTCTGATGAACACAGAGAGATGTTCAGGCAGTTGGCGGTGTACAGCCATGTGGGAATGAGCTTCGTTTTTTCCATCCTGATCGGCTTAGGTATGGGCTGGCTGCTTGACCATAAAGTTTTCTCCGGTAAAACGGCACCATACCTGACGTTTGTCTTTTTAGCCTTTGGCATTGTGGCGGGTTTCAAAAACCTGTGGGCATTGACCAAGAAGATCAATAATGAATGAAGGCAAGACAGAAAAAGCTGCGACGCCCGATCCATGGGAGTTTGCGGTCCGTCGTATCAAAGTCTTCAGTCTGATTTTTTTGTTGCTACTGGCTGGTTGCAGTTGGTTATTCTCTTCCTGGTTCTTCGCCAGATCCGTGCTTATCGGCGGCTTGCTGGTGAACATCAGTTTCTGGTTGCTGCAAAGAGATATCCAGCGGATGCTGCACAAGGTGAGTACGTCGGAAAATCGGTATGCTTCGGTGATCCGGACGCAAAAAACACAGTTTATGCTGAAATTTTTTGCAAGACTGGTGATCCTTTTTTTACTTTTCGCCGTGTTGGCCTCCCGGATGACGATTGATGTAATCGGTCTGACCCTGGGACTGACGACGGTACTATTCAGCGTTGTCATTATCGGCTTGGGCACTGGTTTATGCAGGATGCCGAGCAAAGTTTGAGGAGAGTGTAGGTCATGGAACACCCGATACTTTTTATTTCAGTGATACTTGAATTGTTAGGATTGCCGGTCCCGCATACCCCGATCGGCCATACCTTTCTGGAAAAACTGTGTGCACCGTACATGACCTATACCTGGATGGTCATGGCGTTTCTTATTATCGTTCCCAAAATGACCCTTGGCAAAATGGAGATGATTCCAGGAAGCGGGCAGAATTTCTGGGAAGTGACGATCGGTGGACTCATGAGCGCATGTTCGGAGACCCTTGGAGAAAAGGGGGCCAAACTCCTCTTTCCTATGCTGGCCACCTTTTTCTTTTATATCGTCGTTTGCAACCTGATTGGTATCATTCCCGGCTTCTTGTCACCAACATCAAGTCTCAACATCACCCTGGCAATGACCCTTATTGTCTGGGTTACGCACCATGTGCTGGGTTTTCAATATCACGGGCTCAAATATTACAAGCATTTCATGGGCCCGAGCAAGGCGCTGGCACCTTTCATGCTCATCTTGGAATTGATCAGTAATTTTGCCCGCTTGATCAGCCTTTCCATGCGTCTTTTCGGGAATATTTTTGCGAAGGAAGTTCTGCTGACCGTGCTGTTTATGCTCGCAGGCGCCTATTTTGCTCCCCTGCCCATCCTTGCCCTTGGTGTACTGGTATCCGTCATCCAGGGAGTGGTGTTCGTCATGCTGGCCATGATCTATTGCGCCGGCGCCATGGAAGAAGCTCATTGATACATTTTGATTACATATACAATTCCGTTCAACGGAGAAGAAGGCCAACTTAATATAACAAGTACTATGTACGGAGGAACCAAACAATGGAACATCTCAGTCTCGCTTTAATTTGTATCGGTGCTGCTCTCAGTGTCGGTATAGCCGGTCTCGGTGCCGGTATTGGTATGGGGCATGGTCTCCAGGGTGCCTGTGAGGGTGTTGCTCGTAATCCTGAAGCCAAGGGTGCCATTACCACCACCATGATCATCGGTATGGCTCTTTGTGAGTCCATCGCTATTTACGGTCTGGTTATCGCATTTATCCTGCTGTATGCGAATCCTTTCGGAGCGGTGCTCGGCCTGTAATTCTCAACTCTGAGTACCTGGATCAGGAGAAGGGCTGTGGCTGCTGCCACGGCCCTTTTTTTATGATGTATTTACCGCGGCTTTTGCCTGCATTTTGTTGTCCTGTCCGATTCAGCCGGGGATAGGTCGCGCCGACGTGTAGTTCAATTCCACCACGGTCTGCTCCCGCATATTATTATTGTAACCCGTCGGAACGCCCATGGAACGATCTTCTATTCGAGCGCATCGCAGATGAAAGACTCCTGTGTTATCAATCCACAACGTCTGTCCGGCGAACCGGATCTTCCTGCAGCCGGGATGCTGGCCGTTAATCCTTCAGACAGTTCCAGTTTTTCCCGGCTTGCTCAACGTTACGATTTACAACGTTCTTTCCTTTTCAACGCTCAATTATATACCAGTACTCGACTCTTTATCGCCGGACCTGCCGTCGGAGCCCCCATGGCTGCCATTTGTCTGGAGAAGCTCATCGCCTTAGGGGCCACCAGGATACTGCTGTATGGATGGTGCGGTTCCCTGACTCCTGCCCTTCGGGTTGGTGATGTCTTTGTGCCGTCCAGCGCTTTCAGTGAAGAGGGGACCAGTAGTCACTACCAGACCCAAGCGACTAGGCTGGATGATTCGCTGACGGAAATCGTGCTTGAAACGCTGATCGCATGGGATCTTGCCCCCAAAAGGGGCTGTATTTGGACCACTGATGCGGTCTATCGGGAAACACACGAGAAAATAATCAGATATAGAGCTGAGGGTGTTGTGGCAATAGACATGGAATATGCGGCTCTTCAAGCTGTGGCCAGGTTTCGAGGGGTATCGCTGGCGGCGGTCCTGTTGGTTTCAGATGAACTGTCTGCTGCTGAATGGAAGCCACGGTACAGGGATAAAAAATTTCGCGCTCGGTCACACAATCTGCTCGAAAAATTATGTGATTTTATACATACCAAAAATTGAAGATGGGGGCGCAGTTCTTTTAGGGCGGGATTCAATGTCCGGTCACCAGAGCGGCACAAGCCCTGCCCGCGGGAGACGGACAGATTGCCCGACAATGCACGTTCCCCTCCACGTTCACCGGGTGCAAACAAAAGGCAGTCTGAGCTGAGAACTAAAACTGTTGATAAACACTAAAAAATACTCTTCATATCATGAAAACTCTGTACCTTGTCAGTCTTGGATGTCCTAAAAATCTGGTCGATTCCGAGGTGATGCTCTCTGCTTTGGAAAAAGATGGATATACTCCGGTGGAGCAGCCGGAAGCCGCTACCCTGCTCCTGGTCAATACCTGCGGTTTTATCCAGCCGGCCGTGGAAGAGGCTATTGACGTTATCCTCGAACTGGCCGCATGCAAGGAACAGAATCCTACCGTCCGTTTGGTCGTTACCGGTTGCATGGTGCAACGCTATGGGCACTCGTTGCTCGATGAATTACCGGAGGTGGATCTGTTTGTCGGTTTGGATGATTTTCCTCGCATCACTCAATTGCTTGCCACTGAGACAGTGCTGCCAAATCTCTCTGTCAATCCCGGGGCCGCAACCTATCTTATGGACAGTTCGGTCACCAGAAGGATCGCGACCCCTTTCTTTCGTTCCTACCTGAAAATCACCGAGGGATGTGACAATTACTGTGCTTATTGTATGATTCCCTCCATACGAGGACGTCTTCGCAGTCGAACTATAACCGACCTGTTGGTCGAGACACAGGCCTTGGAACGTTCAGGGGTTCGGGAACTCTCCCTCATCGCCCAGGACCTCACCGCCTACGGAACCGATCGAACAGGAGACACAGAAGACCTGGTTACCCTGCTCGCCACCCTGCTCGATGAGACCGCTCTCCCCTGGTTTCGCCTCCTCTATCTCTATCCGACCACTGTGAGTGACGCTCTTTTGCAACTGATGGCGGCGCAAAACCGTTTACTACCCTATCTTGATATCCCTTTCCAACATGTCAGTGGCCGCATCCTGACCAGGATGAATCGTCACTATGACTGCAGCATGCTGGACGATTTGATTGATCGGATCCGGCGATACCTGCCGGAGTGCGCTTTACGCACCACGCTCATGGTTGGTTTTCCTGGGGAAACCGAACAAGATGTCGACCTGATGGCTGAGGCCCTGGAAGCCTGGCAGCTTGCACATGTCGGCGTATTTCAATACCAGGACGAAGAAAACAGCATTGCGGCAACATTTTCCGGTAAGGTGGCCAATGAAGTCAAGGCTGCACGATATCAGCGGATCATGGAGATTCAGGCAGCGATCAGTGCACAACTGCAACAACGGTATGTCGGCAGGGTCGAGCCCGTTTTAATTGAAGGTGTCAGTGACGAGAGTGACCTGCTCCTGGCAGGACGGACCCGGTTTCAAGCGCCTGACATCGATGGATGCGTGTATATTACCGCAGGGGAGGTTCACCCCGGTGCGATTGTTCCTGTGCGGATCACCGAGGCGCATACCTATGATCTGGTGGGCGAAGTACACAGTGTAGAAGAAGAACGTTGAACAACGGCAGGCTGTTATTCCGGTCTTCCCTTGTTGACTTGTTCCCGCAGGTCTTTGCCGACTTTAAAAAAAGGTAGTTTTTTCGGACGGACCTGTATTTTTTCGCCGGTTTTCGGATTGCGACCGGTATAGGATTCATACTCTTTGACAACAAAGCTTCCGAACCCACGGATTTCGATGGATTCACCGTTTGCGAGGGCGTCGCTCATGGTTTCAATGATCGTGTTGGTGATTGAAGCGGCTTCACGTATGGGAATGTTCATCGCTTCGGCCAGGGCTTCAATCAATTCGGATTTGTTCATACCTGTTCTCCCTGCGGCTTCTCTCGGATTTCCTGATAACGGTCAGCCTCTGTGCACCCGGCAACCAGCGATGAATTGTGCATTGGGTTGGGCACGTGAATGTTTCCGGGTAATAAGATGAATTTAAGCAGGTATGTTTCTGATTGTAAAGGGGATTTTACCCGAAAATATTTTTTTTATGTCTGTATGGCCCAGGACCCGGTATTTTCCGGAGGCCAGATCGCCAAGACGGAGATCACCATAGGCTGTTCTTTTAAGGTGCAGCACCCGGTGGCCGATTGCCTGGAACATTTTGCGAACCTGCCGTTTTTTCCCTTCATGAATGACGATTTCAATCAGGGATCGGTCCTGCCTCTGCTGCAGGATTCGAATAGCTGCCGGCCAGGTTTGCGACCCGTCAATAATCACCCCCTGTTCCAGCCGAAGGAGTTGCGGTCTTGACGGTATTCCTCTGACTTCTGCCTGATAGGTTTTCTTTACTTCGTAGCGGGGGTGGAGAATACGTTCGGCAAGTTCACCGTCGTTGGTCATGAGCAAAGCCCCCTCGGTATCAAAGTCGAGGCGGCCGACCGGAAAAAGCCGGAGGGGAATGTCTGCCACCAGGTCAGCGACTACCAGGCGGCCCTGGGGATCCGACAGGGTGGTGACGTATCCGGGCGGTTTATTGACCAGGACTGTTTTTTTTTCCTCGATGTCGATGCGCTGACCATCAAAGGTGATGATATCGATCATCGGATCGACTTTGGTGCCCATCTCGCCGACAAGCATACCGTTAACGCGGATGCGTCCGGCTTTGATCAACTGTTCGGATCCTCTGCGGGAGGCAATGCCGGCTTGGGCAAGAATTTTTTGCAGCCGTTGTTTCATGTGTTGCCGGCAAAAAAAAGAGCCGTATTGGTCATGATAGCCGGAATCCCCTCATGAGAACCAGGCTCAACGGAATCGTGCCGGCAGAACGCTGTCGATTTTTGCATCCACCTTTTCTCTGGTCGGTACATCCACTTCGAGAACTTCCGTATACCAGGGTTTCATCCGGCAATCGAAGACAATGGGGGGGTGCAGCCCGACATGAAAGCGGTGGACATTCTGCTCCCTGCCATGGATATCGGC
>SKJK01000249.1 GCA_007121995.1 Desulfobulbaceae bacterium | reverse complement strand
GATTATCTGCTCTACATGTATCGCCCCCGGGGGATCAGCCTGGTTCGTCAGGTGTTCAATCGGCAACGCTACCCAGTGGGAAGCGATGAGCAGCGATTGCTGGCGGGGATGATTCAAGCCCGATTTTCGGTCTTCTATATCAAAGAATTAATCCCGGCCGGCGGGTTTCTGGCCCTTGACATAATCACCGGCAAAGATTTTTTTATTCTTGATCTGGCCTTGCCGCAAGTGGAGGCAACGGGGCTTCTTATCGGGTTACGTATCTTTCCCTTTGGCTCTGCATGGATGCACACCGGGGTGAGTTTGACCCTTGGCCCCATTCCAGACACCTCCGGGTTGCAGACCGAGAAACGGATGTTCACCGACCAGGAGGAGTTGGCCTTCTATGAGCATATTTTCTTCCGCTGGCGCAGCCTGCTCCAGGGAATGGATTGAGAACTGAGTGCTCGTGGTGCCAGGACGGTCCCGCACTGTTGGGAGTTGTATCGGCGGGTCAGGTATTGCATCAACACCAAGGCAGGATTGAGGAGGCGGAGTCGTGGATCAAGGACCGACAACACACAAGCGCATGCCCTGGTGGGTGAGTGCCCTGCTGGCCATTGCCGCCTACGTGGGGCTGCGCCACCTCGCCCCCCTGTACCAGCCGCACAATCCGACCCTGGCCAACCTGTTGGCGGCGGGACCGATGATCGCTCCGCTGGTCACCATGTTTTTGCTGCTGCTGGCGGCAAAACAACTCTATGACCATGAACCAAAACAACAGGACGAGGACCAGGAGGACCAGCCGCCATCGCCATGATCAACACTCGACCCAGGCTCGCCGGCGAGACCTTTGATCGTCTGGTCGAACAGGCCATCGCCCGTATTCCCGCCGATATCCGTCGCCATCTGGATAACATTCTCATTACAGTGCAGCCGCGACCCAGCGCCGAAATGTTGGCGGAGTTGGGTTGTAGCGCCGACGAAACCCTGTTTGGCCTTTATTGGGGAGTCCCGTTGACTGAACGGAGCCTGACCGATCCGCCGCTTTTTCCCGATACCATTTATATCTTTCAAGAACCTCTGGAAGCGTTTTGCCGGAGCCCCGAAGAGTTGATGGATGAAATCGAGGTCACGGTGGTGCATGAAATAGCCCATTTTCTCGGTTTCGGTGAAGGAGAGTTGGCGGCTCTGGGGTACGGGTGATAGCCAACCCAAAAAAGTAAAATTAACCAGCCCCTGACCACACAACAGGGTGCTGTGTACTATCACCTGAATCTGTGAGCGTTCTTCTGTGCGTCAGCTTTGGTGTTCGTGGCCGTCCGGTTCAAGTACATTTTACCGGACGGATACGGGCAATGAAGATGGCCTGCAAACGGACGTCCCGAAGGGCAGCTGGTGAAGGCCCAGTATGAAAAATGCGGCCTCACTTATAACCTGCTTACAAATAAATATATCCCAAACAAGAACCCAGCCGTCACGATGCAGGTATCAACAATCAGCAATGGCAGCAGGCCCACTCGCCCCATGACCGGAAAATTTTCTTTTGCAGTTCTCTTGCTGACCGCCTTGTTGCTCTTCTCTTGCGGGGAAGGCGAGGAGGCGATCAAGGTTTCCCTGGATAAACGCGAGGAGATTTCTTTCCGGCCCCGGGTGCCGGCTATCACCTACGCCTATCTGCCTCAGTACTCCCATACCGAATCTTTTCAACGCCATCACCGCCTGGTAACCTATTTAGCCGAGGAAACCGGCTTGTCCATTCGCCAGGTATTTCCCGACACCTTTGACGATCATATCAACATGTTTGGTCAGGGCAAGATCGATATCTCGTTTACCAATCCTTTTGTCTATGTCAAGCTGGCCAATCGTTTCGGGGCCAGGGCCATGACCAGAATCATCGAAGAGGACGGGAGAGCCGAGTTCCGCAGTCAGATTATCGCTCGCCGGGATAACACGGAGATCACATCCATTGCCGATTGCCGGGGACGGTCCTGGGTGGCCGTTGATCCCTCTTCGGCCGGTGGGTATCTGTTTCCCCTCGGCCATTTTGTCGATAACGGTTTACAACTTGAGGATTTCAGTGAAGTGGTCTTTGCCGGCGGACGGCAGGAGAATGTGATTCTGGGCGTCTATGCCGGCCTCCATGATATCGGCTCCATTCGTGAAGGCTCTCTGGCTGTGGTGGCTGACAAGATCGACATCGAGCAGATCAAGGTGATTGATCACTCCGCCTGGTATCCCGGCTGGGTCTATGCCTCCAGTCCCCGGTTATCCCCGCAAGTGGTGGAGACAATCAGGGACGCCATGCTCAAACTCGATTATACCGGCAATCCCCGGCATCGGGATATCCTTGCAGCGGCAACGTTTATTGGCTTTGTCCCTTCGGATGATCGGGACTTTGACCTGGTCCGGGATCTCAGTGACAAAGTGGGGTTGGACCTTGAATAAGCGGGTGATGAGATTTTTTCGGGGAATGAAATTCAGGACCAAGATCACCCTGGGGGTGACCTTCATGCTGGTCTTCTCCGGCCTGGGGCTTGGTCTGCTTCTCTCTGCCATGTCGTCAAAGGCTCTGCTCGAGGAAGGGCGGAAGCGGGGCATGGCGCTGACCTCCGGCCTGGCCTTCCGTCTGGCTGAGCCCATACTGGCGGTGGATTTCCTGCAGATGAAAAACCTCATCGACAACGTCCATGGCCAATATACGGATGTCCAGTATATTTTTCTCATTGACGCCAGCGGTAATATTGTCTCCCATACTTTTTCCGGCGGATTTCCCACCGATCTTCTCCAGGTCAACCTGGATGGGGAAACGGCCCAGCCAATCCTGCTGACAACCGAACATGGGCTGGTCTATGATTTCCGGGCCAGAATAATTCTGGGAGAGAAGAACCTGGGGATTGTCAGGCTGGGTTTGTCGAGGAGTGCCATGGACGCCCAGATTAACCGGCAGCGTCTAACCAGTCTGCTGAGTACGCTGGGGGTGGTGGGGGTGGGCATCCTGCTGACCCTCTGGTTTGCCCGCACTGTGACTTTCCGCCTCAACCGGCTCAGGCAATCAGCGGAAGAGATTGTCAAGGGCAACCTCGATGTTCACGCCGGGTTTTCTCTGGAGAAGAATTGCTGGGAGATCATGGACTGCGGCCAGGCCGAATGCCCGGCGTATGGCGACACCAGGCGACGCTGCTGGTATCTGGCCGGAACGCTGTGCCCTGATTGTCGCGGGAAAAAATATCCGCAAAAAATGGAAAGTTGTCGCCACTGCACGGTTTTTCAACATAATTTCGGCGATGAAATTCAGGATCTGGCTGAGGCCTTTGATGCCATGGCCATCACGGTGAAAAAACATATCGAAGAGTTGACCGAGCGGGAGAAAACCATTGCCAGGCAGCAGGGTTTGCTCAAGACCATTATGAACGTGACCCCGGATTTTATTACCCTGCAGGATAAAGATCTGGTGTACAGGTTTGCCAGCAAGGCCTTCTGTGACTATTTCAATTTCAGTGAGGAAGAGGTTGTCGGAAAAACCGACTTCGATATCTTCTCTCCAGCACAAGCGGATCTCAATTATCACGAAGACAAGGAGATTCTGATAACAAAGCGACCTCTGGCCAAGGAAATTACCTTCAAACGGCCCGAGGGACAGCACTGGTTCCATGTGGTCAAGGTGCCGGTCCTGGATGAGGACAACGGCATTATGGGCCTGTTGCTCACGGCCAGGGACATTTCCGTGCTCAAGAAATTTCAGGAGCAGCTTATCCAGTCACAGAAAATGGAAGACCTGGGTCGTCTGGCCGGGGGCGTTGCCCATGAAATCAATACCCCTCTGGGCATCATCCTTGGCTACACCCAACTGTTGATGGATGATATTAAGGATGAAGAACTCCTGGCAGATCTGAAAATCGTCGAAAAGCAGACCAAGGTATGCCGGAAAATCGTTGCCGATCTCCTCGGCTTTTCCAGGCATACCCATTCCGTCAGCGAGGCTGTGGACATCAATGCTTCGCTGCAGGAAGTCATCAAGCTGGTTGAACATGTTTTTTTCCTCAACCGTATCCGTATTCTTCGTGCCTGGGCAGAGCATGTCCCGCTTCTGACCGGTGACAGAGAGCGGCTCAAGCAGGTCTGGCTCAATCTGCTCAATAATGCCGCCGATGCTATCGGGCAGGATGGCATCATTTATGTGCAGTCGAGATTATGCGACCAGGGACAAAAGGTGGAGGTCAGCGTTGCCGACACCGGCAAGGGAGTGGCAAAGGAACATGTAAGTAAATTGTTTGACCCCTTTTTCACTACCAAAGAGGTGGGGAAGGGGACGGGCCTGGGTCTTTCCGTGTCCTTCGGGATCATCAAGGAACATGGCGGCCGGATTACCGCCCAGAGTCCGCCGCCGCCACAGTACCTGCCCGAAGATTTCCAGCGGAGTGAAGCGTTCGGTCCTGGAACCGTCTTCATCGCTCAACTGCCCCTTGATCGCCACGAAGCAGTGCAGGTTGATGAGGACGAGGGGACAGGGACGTCTGGGTGAAAGGCGCCCTGTACCGGTTGCCTGGTTTGGCACCTGAAACCGTGAACTGCAGGTCCCAGGTGTCAGCCGGCAGCGGCTATCATGTCACGCAGCACCCAGGTGGCGATGGAAAAGTAAATGAGGACGCCACCAATATCAGCTATGGAGGTGATCAGAGGGGCACTGGCTGTTGCCGGGTCCATTTTCAGCTTGCTGAGGACAAAGGGCAGCGACATGCCCACCAGGCTGCCGAACAGGACGGTACACACCATGGTCAAGGCCACCACCACCGCAATCTCCGGTCCGGCACGGAAAATACCGATACAGGAAACCGCCAGGCCCATACAGAGACCAAGGGATGCGGAAATGCATATTTCTTTGCGGAGCAGGGCGAACCAGTCTTTCAACTGCGCCTTGCCGGTAGCCAGGGCGCGCACCATCAGCGTGGCCGCCTGGCTGCCGGCGTTGCCGCCGCTGTCGATGAGCAGGGGCAGGAAAAAAACCAGGGCCACGGCAGCCTGGATAGTATCTTCAAAATAGGCGATACCGGCACCTGAGAAGATGTTCATAAACACCAGAACAAGCAACCACGGTAGCCGTTTGCTGACCAGCAGCCACCAGCCGGCATCGAGCATGTTGATATTGGCCAGATCCGGAGAGGCTTTGTGGGCGAGACCACCCATGCGATGGAAGTCCTCGGTGGTCTCCTCGATCATAACGTCCTGGATATCATCAAAAGTGACAATGCCGGCCAGAGCCTCATTGCCATTGATCACCGGCATGGCCAGCAGGTCATATCTGTTCAGTTTGGCGGCCACTTCTTCCTGATCATCGTCAGCCCGGGCAAAAACCGGATTGGTGAGCATGATGTCATTGACCTGAGCATTGGCACGACTGGTTATCAGTTTGCGCAGGGAAATAAAGCCCAGTAGCCGTCGCTCCCTATCGATGACATAGACATAATAAATGGTCTCTTTGTCCGGAGCTTCGAGACGCAGTTTCTCCAGGGCCTGTTGTACAGTCAGTTCCGGGGTAAGATTTGCATACTCCGATGACATGATACTGCCGGCAGTCCCTTCCTTATAGGAACCGAGCTTACGGATATCTTCCCGTTCCGTCTGGGCCATGAGTCCCAGCAGTTTTTCGCCCCGTTCCGCCGCCAGGCGCTTGAACAGGTCAACCCGGTCATCCGAGGGCATGGCAGTGATGATGGCCGCCAACTCGCTGTCCTGCAGCATGGCGGCGATACGATCCTGATCATCGGAGGTACACCGGCTGAGGGCATCAGCGGCGGCATCATGACCGATGATGCCCAAGAGGCGCAGCTGTTCTTCCGTGGGTAAATCGGGCAACAGGGCGGCCAGATCTTCCGGGTGCAGTGAATGACAGTACTCCCGGGTTTCTCGCTCCCTGTTTTCAGTGAGGAATTTTTGCAGGGTTTGAAATATGTAGGGTTTCTGCATGACTCGTCTCCTTGCCGACATCCATTGACAATGGACGGGGCACGAGTCCGACAACCCTTGGGTCAGGAAAGGTGTGCGGCTACTGCGGTGGCCTCCGTCCACGCTATGCGTGTCCGGCGTGTCTGTTGCCCCTTTGTTGAGGAGGGGTCGGGGATCTTACTCGGTCCTTCGTCCATGTCTCTTGGTCAGTAGGTTGGATACGAGGAGGCCGGCAGGATTAATCTAGCTGCCTGGCCAGGGTACAAGTTGGATTAATTCCTATTGTATTGCAGTGATTTTGTCAATATCTTTCAAAGTGAGTGGGCTTTGCCCTGCGACCACGCTGCCGGTGGATTCCCGGGTTGCTGCCTGTCTTGGTAAACGGTTCCACCTTAACCTGAACGGATTCCCACACCGCCATGCACCCTGCTGACTCAAATAGGCTAAGGCCCGGGCATACCGCCCGGACACGATTTCTGGCATTGGTTTTTCTCCTGTCCGCCCTCATGCTGGGCTTGGTACTGTGGCCGTTCTGGCAGTTTCTCGTTCTCGCTTTTCTCCTGGCAGCGATTTTTCGTCCTGTCTACAATTGGCTGGACAGGTGGATTTATCCCTGGCTGGCATCGCTGCTCACCTGTTGCATGATCGTCCTGATCGTTTTTGTGCCGTTTTTTTTCTGTATCGCCGCCATTTCCTCCGAGGCGGCTGGGCTGTATCAACTGGTTCGCGACAGCAATGTGTTGTTCAAACTGCAACAGGCGCTGCCCAACAACCCCTTGATCGCCCAGGGGCAGGCAGTCCTCGCCGGTTTCGGCATCACTTTTGAACCAGCCAATGTAATGATCCTTGTTTCCGATCTGAGCCGAACCGCTGGGCTGTTCATTTATAATCAAGTTTCGGCTTGGGCAGCTAATATCGTCAGTTTTGTTTTTCAGTTCTGCCTCTTGATCATAGTGATTTTTTTCCTGCTCAAGGAAATTGACCTGCTTATTGATTTCCTTACCAGGATTTCACCGTTATCTGACGTGCAGAACAGGTTGCTGGTGAGCAAATTTGTGGAGCTGGCGGGCGTTATCCTGGTGGGCAACGGTTTGAGTGGGCTGTTTCAGGGAACGGTTGGGGGGATTTTTTTTGCGGTGCTCGGTTTTAAAGCGCCTGTGCTCTGGGGTGCGGTCATGGGTATTCTGGCTTTTCTGCCCATATTCGGCATTGGTCTGGTGCTGATACCCACTGCGCTGATTCTGTTCATCAATGGATCGGTGGGCGCAGCGGTGGGCACCCTGGTTTTTTACGGTCTCCTTACTTTTCTGGTTGAGTATCTGGCCAAACCGAAATTCATCGGTAACATTGCTCAGATGCACACCTTGCTCGTTTTGCTGGCCATCCTGGGGGGCATGAGTTTATTCGGTATCCTGGGTATTATTTACGGTCCGCTGATCGTTACCGCGTTTTTATCTCTTGCGGATATGTATCAGCAGGAGCGACAGCAGGGTGACGCCCGGGATGAGAGGAAGGCCGTTCAAGACCACGCCGTACCCTGTGACAGCGGTGCCCCGAAAGAGCAGCAGGAACCTCCCCGGGCCTGATCGCACAACGGACCGGTCACCGACAGGCCCAGGCTCTGGTTACAAGCCGTATTTTTTACTGTATCCCCGGGGGGTGATCATCCGGTCCTGCCAGACAAAGGTCTGGCTGTTGCCGATGATGACCGTGGTCTGCATGCCGATCTCCTCGTCGAGCATCGAGGCCAAAGTGGCCAGGCGCACGGTTTCGTGTTCACGGGTGGCTCCACTGACAATACCGACCGGCGTTTCGGGGGAGCGGTGTTGGAGCATGATCTCGCGGGTTCGGACGATCTGGCTGGTTCTTTTTTTCGATTTCGGATTGTAGATCACCACCACAAAATCCGCCGAGGCCACTGCCTCGATGCGGCGTTCGATCATTTCCCAGGGGGTCATCAGGTCGGAGAGGCTGATGGCGGCGAAATCGTGCATCAATGGGGCGCCGAGGATGGCGGCACAGGCGTTGAGGGCGGCGATCCCGGGGATGATGTCGATGGGCACTGTGGTTTCCATGGATCGGGCCAGCTCGAACACCAGGCCGGCCATGGCGTAGATGCCGGGATCACCCCCGCAGACCAGCACTACGGTTCGGCCGCTCACTGCCAGTTCCAGGGCTTTACGGCACCGGTCGATCTCCTGCATCATGGACGAAGAGATCACCTCACTGGCCGGGTTAAGACAGTCGCTCACCAAGTCGAGGTAGGTGCGGTAACCGACGACGATGTCCGCCTCTGCCAGAGCCTGTCTGGCGCGGGGGGCCATGAGGTCAATTGCACCGGGGCCAAGGCCCGTTACCGTCAGAGATCCTTTTGTCCTGTCCTGTCTTGTTGTCATGGTTGCTTTTTTCCTGTTGTTGTATCCGCGGGTATGAGACGGCCCT
>SKJK01000210.1 GCA_007121995.1 Desulfobulbaceae bacterium | reverse complement strand
ATCACCCGCGGAGTCATCGATCTGCGGGATATTGTCTATTATCTCAGCCTGAGCGGCATTTTCCTCATCCTTAACCTGTATGGTCTGGAACAGCGGCGCTGGGCAGGTAATCCTGCTAATTCCGTGCACCGGGGCTGGGGTTGGCTCACCGGTCTGATGATCATCAATTTTCTCCTGGTCAATATCTGGCTTGCCCCCATCAGCAGTCTCCGTGCCGATCTGACTGAAGGACGGATCTATTCGATTTCCACCGCTACCCACTCCTACCTGGAGAGATTGCAGGAACCACTGTTGATTCGCGGCTATTTTTCCGCGCATACCCACCCCCTGCTGGCGCCATTGCAGCCGCAGCTGCGGGATTTGTTGCGGGAATATGAGGTGGCCGGTGGCGGCAAGGTGCGGGTCGAGTTTATCGACCCCCAGCAAAGACCGGAGCTAGAACAGGAAGCCGGTGAAAAATACGGCATTCGCCCGGTACCTTTTCAGACTGCCTCCCGCCATCAAACCGCAGTCACTAACAGTTATTTTGATGTGCTGATCAAATACGGTGATGAGTTTGTCACTCTTGGTTTTCAGGATCTGATCGAGGTGAAGAGCGAGGGGGATACCCGACTCGATGTCGCCTTGCGCAATCCTGAACATGACATCACCCGGGCTATCAAAAAAGTGTTGTACAGTTATCAGGGGGGAGGTGATCTTTTTGCCGGTCTTGACGATGATGTGGTTTTTTATGGGTATTTTTCCGCCGATGACAGGCTGCCGCAGCCTTTAGTTGAACTCAAACACAGCCTGGAGATGGTGCTGGCTGATATGGAGGACCAGGCGGACGGACGTTTTTCTTTTCACTTTATCGATCCGGATGCTGATGAGGGGCAGTTGGCCCGGCAGCTGGCCGAGGAGTATGGCATGCAGCCCATGGTTGCCGATCTGATGTCGCCGGAAACGTTCTGGTTTTACATGATCCTGGCAAACGATGATCAGGTGGTGCAGGTGGTGTTGCCAGCCGCTTTGGATCGGGTAGGCCTGAAGACATCTGTCGAGGCAGCCTTGAAACGTTTTTCCCGTGGCATGCTGAAGACGGTGGGTTTGTCTGTTCCTACAGACAGGTCATCGTCCATGGTCCAGTTCGGCATGATGGGCCAGGGAACGACCTACCACCTGCTGCAACAGTTCATTGCACAGGAACATCGGGTGCGAATGGTGGACCTCGAAGAGGGACAGGTCGATCTTGATGTCGATATCCTGGTGCTGGTGGCCCCGGAGCAGCTGACTGAGGTGCAGATCTTTGCCGTGGATCAGTTTCTGATGCAGGGTGGAACCGTGGTTCTGACCACCTCTCCCTTTGACGTCGAATTGTCCGACGGCCTCCAGGTTCGAGCTAAAGAGAGCGGGCTGACCGCCTGGCTGAACAGTCATGGTATCTCCTTGCCCCATGCCATGGTGCTTGATCCGCAAAATGCCGCTTTCCCTGTTCCGGTGGAACGTCAGGTGGGTTCGTATACCGTGGAGGAAACTCATCTGATTAATTACCCCTATTTCATCGATATCCGCGCCGATGGCATGGACAGCGACAGCGGCCTGATCACTGGCATTGACCAGCTTTCCATGACTTGGGCTTCACCGATCGTTGTTGATGCAGACGTGAACAAGGAGCGACGACTGGTGCACTTGCTGGAAAGTTCACCCGAATCCTGGGTATCGGATTCGGTTTTTATTCAGCCGGATTTTGAACGCTACGGTGTGACCGGTTTTCCCGTTGGCCCGGAAACCGGTCGACAACTTGTGGCGGTGATGGTTGAGGGGAGCTTCACGTCCTGGTTTGCAGACAAAGCTTCACCTTTGGTGGCCGCTGCACGAAGTCGGCAGGCTCAATTCACGCAGGCTGATGATGACAACAGGAATGGGGCCGGAGAGGGTTTTTCCACGGTTATCGATCAGGTGCTGGTTCATTCTCCGGATTCCGCCCGCATCATTCTGCTTGCTTCCAGCAGCTTTCTCGCCGACATCAGTCTCGAACTGGCCTCTGGAGCCAGTGGATCACGCTATCTCAACCCCCTGCAACTGGTGGCTAATTGCATCGATTGGTCCCTGGAAGACCGGGAACTGCTCAGTATCCGCGGACGCAGTCATTTTGCCAGGACGCTGCTGCCCATGAGCAGTCAGGAGCGGGCAGTCTGGGAGTATATCAATTATGGGTTGGCCGGTTTAGGTCTGCTGACGTTGTGGGGTGTGCATCGCCTGGTGCTGGTGCGATCGCGGCGGCGCTATCAGGCCGTACTTGCTGAAAGGGGTGCAGCATGAAAAAGGGACTGTTCATCTGCTCGGTGCTGGTTGTTGTTCAACTTGCTGTGACGATGCTGGTGTATCAGAGAGCGCGGCAAGAGGATCGGACAGTGCAGACCGGACCATTGCTGACGATGGATGTAGCGGCTGTCCAGGTGTTGGAGCTCGAAGATCGTGATGGTCGTTCGTTGGTAGTACAGAAGGAGCAGGGCGGCTGGCTTCTTCCCGCTCTGGCGGATCTTCCCGCCGACGGCCCTCAGATTCAGCGTCTGCTGGAACGGATCGGGACCGTACAGCGGGGATGGCCCGAGGCCACCACCGCTGAAGCAGCGCTTCGTTTCAGGGTGGCCGACGATCAGTTTGAACGGAAGCTGACCCTGCATGGCAAAGACGGGACCCGGGAAGTGTGGTATTTTGGTGTATCGCCCGGATTGCGGCGGCTGTATTTCCGGGTTGACGGCGACCAGGAAATTCATTCTCTGCAGGTACTGGCGCATGAGCTGGAGGTCCTGGCTGATGCCTGGATTGATGCGAGCCTTCTACATGTCGAGGCCGATCAGGTGGAGCGGGTGGAACTGCCTGGCCTGACCCTGGTACGGGGCGCTGCAGGACTGCAACCCAACGACCTCAGCCAGCAAGAGGACGTCATCAGGGATCGTCTCGATACCTTTATCGGCCACCTGACCGGATTGACCGTCACCGGTGTTCTCGGCTCGGAAAGCAAAGCTGGATTTGATCTCGATGATTCTTTCTTCTCCTACCGCCTGGTTCTGGCTGATGACAGTGACCGGGGCTATACCCTGTATCGACCTGTGATTGGGGAACAGGAGGAAGAAGAAGCAATTGGGGCGGATAGCAACCCTATACTCCAGGTTTCCGGGTATGAACAGTTGTTCCGGGTGGCGGCTTGGCAGGTGGAGGACATTACCGGGATCAGCCGGGAAGATCTTGTACGGCCTCTGAGCGAAGGGAAGGCATTGTCGGCAATCGAAGCACAGGACCTGTTTGTACAGTAATCGGCCATGACCATTGTATATAACTATATACGGAAGATATAACTGTGCGGTTTTCAAAGATCTTTACTTGGCCAGGCAAGGGGGCACGCCGGAAATTGCGGCTTCGGGCTCTCCGTTTCCTGCTGTTTGCAGTAGTAACAGGGTTGGCCGTGCCGGCAACCATTGTTTTGTGCCTGCGCTGGGTTCCACCGCCAACCAGTGCCTTCATGGTGATCCGCCATTTTGATCGTTTGACAACCAGCCATGAGGTGCCACCCATCCGTTATACCTGGGTTGCCCGCGATCAGATCAGTCCGAACGTCGCCCTGGCGGTTATTGCCTCGGAAGATCAGCGGTTTCCCGAGCATCGAGGGTTTGATTTTGTCGCTATCAGGCAGGCGATGGAGCATAATACTCGATCTGCAAGACTGCGAGGCGGCAGCACTCTTTCCCAGCAGACCGCTAAAAACCTTTTTCTCTGGGGAGGGCGCAGCTATCTGCGTAAAGGACTCGAGGCGTGGTTGACTCTGTATCTGGAACTGTTATGGACAAAAGGCAGGATACTGGAAGTCTATCTCAATATTGCCGAGTTCGGCAATGGCATTTATGGTGTTCATGCCGCATCGGCTCATTTTTTCTCTAAAACGCCTGACCAACTGACACGCCGTGAAGCCGCCCTGCTTGCAGCCGTCCTGCCCAGTCCCCGACGATTGCACGCGGATCGCCCTTCTCCTTATCTGCAGTCCCGAGTTCGATGGATTCAGACCAATATGAACCGACTTGGCGGCACCCGCGTGGTCGATAGAATCTGGGCGCAGCCTGGCCATGGATGATTTCCACGCGCGCTTGATGCGAAGGTTTCGCAGACAGCAGGCTTTTGCCGCAGCTTCTTCGCCCTTGTCTGCCCGCCTGCTTGGGTTGGTAGCCGATTGGCTGGCGGCCGGTGACGAGGATCCGTTGGCCGCATGGTTGGTACGGGCCGCGGCCGGACGTGCATCATTTGATGTGCCGTTATTGCTCATGGCCGGGGTGCATCGTGCGGTGCTCGCTGGAGATGCCGAGGCCGCTGAACTGAGCCGGTACTATCCCACCGTTAACGGCCATAGGGCCTGGTCCGACGACATGCTTGCCGTGGTGTTTCGGCAGACGGTTTGTGACCTGCGATCGCAATTGGCCACCTTTCTTCGCTCCGCAACCGTCCAGACCAATGAAACATCCCGGGGGCTGTGCTGGCTCCTTCCGGTGCATTATTTCGGTTGGCAGGGCATACATCTGGTCGATCTCGGTGCCAGCGCCGGACTCAATCTGGTGGCGGATTATCGGAGCTACCGGTTGGTGGCAGCTGATACAGGGGCGGACCTCTGTCGCCTCGGTCACGGTGGAGATCCCTTGCTGATTCGTTGCGAGGGCAGGTTCATTTCCCCCCAAACGAACAACATGCCGATCCTGTTGTCCCGCAGCGGTTGTGACCTGGCGCCGATTTTTCTGCGGACACCACAGGACGAATATTCCCTGTCAGCCTTTATCTGGGGAGATCAGCCCGACCGGCTGGTCATGCTTCGTCGTGGTATCGTTGCCTTGCACCAGGCAGCGCAAAGTTCGGCACCGGTTCAGTTGTATGGGGTTGATCTTCCTGATGCGTTGTCGCGCTTTCTGGAGGAGTATATCACCCCTTTGGGTGAAGCACCGGTGGTGATCTACAATACCTATCTTGCTACCTATCTTCATGATAAGGGGACCTCCCTGCGTGCTCATCTTGATGCCTGGGCGCGACGGCGGCGGGAGCCGGTCCTCTGGGTGCAATGGGAACCCCTGCGTGGACAACAGCAACCGCCGGAGTTCGGTTGGGTGGGCTGGACTGCGGATCTCTGGCAGGGTGGGCGTCATTGGCATGGGCACCTTGCCTGGGCTCATCCGCACGGGACCCGGATACAGTGGCTCCCAGATCTTCAACGGTTCGTACATGATCACAGGCACTCTATATTTGCACGTTCGCGGCTGGCCTTTTAAGGTAGATGAACAGTTCTATCGGTTTCCGGCAGTCGGATGGGCCTGACGGAAAAACGATTTTCCTTTCCCCCCAAGGGTTTCAGGTTTCCGGCGTATTTTTTCCCTGTAACAGGACAGGACGAAAAGGCCTTGTACAAACAAACGAGACCGTTGTAGAATGCAATTACAAGAGTGGAACTGGGCACGCCGCCGTGGGCGGGCACTGAATGGTTGCAGGCCGCCTATCCTGATTGGATGAAGCTCGTTTTCAAAGATTCACAGGCAAGGGAGATTTTGTTTATGACACCTAACCAGAAATATTATGTCAATAAGAACGACACAATCATCGTTCGTTGCCTTGCCTGTAAAAAAACACGATCTATTTCAGTTGCTGGTCTACGAGGAAAACAACACACTCTTAAAGTACAGTGCCTTTGTACCAAAACCTTTGCCGTTGATATCGAATTCAGACGTTCGTATCGAAAAGATGTATATATTGCCGGTGGGTACAGAAAAAGACACGAACAAGAGACCGAGGAGCGATCATGTGTTGTGCAGGATCTGTCCGTAGGCGGGCTCGGTATCAGGATAGAGCATGATACTTCGGTTCAGGTCGAAGATGAACTCATTGTCACCTTCAGGCTGGATGAACGGCAAAAACGTCGAATTAATACGGCGGTCAAAGTACGGCATGTAGATCCGAATAAAAAAATCGGGGGAGAATTCATTGATCAGGATGATCCCGCTCGGGATGAAGTGCTCATTTTTTATTTATAACGGGCAACAGGAATAAACAAAGACAGCCTACCGAGGTCCCCGGTAGGCTGTCTTTTTTTTTTAGCGGTACTGGTTTCTGTTGCTGCTTAGAACATGAAACGGAAGGATGTGACGATGTTGTGGCTGTGAGGATTGTTTATTTCCGCACCATTGATAACAACGTGGGAGGTTCCAAGGTACTCGTATCCTAGATCAATTGCCATCTGCTCGTCGAGATTGAAGGTAACGCCCAGTCCACCTTTATAGGCAAAGACGCTTTCGGAATGATTGACCCAGGAAAATCCACCGGTGAAATTGTCAACTATGGGCGCATTGAGATCATAGCGACCGTAACCGGCACCAACTGTTCCATAGAGGGAGACCATATCCACCACCGGGAACTCATAGGTACCATTGACCATGTAGGTCCGCAGTTTGACATCTCCGTCGGTGTCGGACATATCGGCTTTTTGGTCAGCGAATTCAAGCTCGACCCTGAAAGCACCGACTTCGACTTTGGAATTGATGACTTTACCGACGGCGAGCTGAAGCCCCCAGCCCATATCCGCATCAATATGCCTGCTGAGATAATCCTGCTGCTGGGGCCAGACCATTTTTACGCCGGCTCGGACATACCAGGGATTCCACGGAGGCTCTTCCAGTCTGGTGATTCTGTTTTCATGGTCGTCGAGCTGGGAACCATGGGCGGAGAGTACCTCATTTTGTTGCGCCTGCGAGGATTGCAGTCCGTCAATTTGCTGCTGACATTCATCCGGGCAGCCATCATCGTACACAACTTGTTTGCCCGGGCCGCCTGCAAGCACGGAATTAGCAGTCAACACGAACGCCGAAACAGCCAAGACACTCATTATTTTTTTCATACCATTCACCTCACTGTGTTGAGACTTTATGACCATCTGGGCTTTATTGCCCGAAAATGACCGCAGTTCCTTGAAAAGTTTGCACCAATCAACAAAGAAGTCTGTTCAGGGACCGTTTGCTGCATCATGCATACGTATTTTTATCGTTTGCGTACCTACTATAACAAAAGCACAGGTTGCTGGCAATATTGTTTATAAAAAAAATACAAAATTTTGAACGAAAAAGCCAGCTCTTTTTTAGCTGGTTGGTATTGCAAGGAAAAAAAAGTTCAAAAAATCGATCATTGGTGGTTCTTACCGGCCTTGTTCGATCATACCTTGACGAACGGCATGGGTTCAGCTAGAGATCCAGCTGGTATTCGGGCAGACAATTTTTTGCGTATATACGGAGCATGGCAACATGGATTGCAAAGGGTTGGCCAATATATTTTTATCCTGTACCTGGATCCTTGAGCGGTCGTCCATGCGTCAGCGTATTGTAAAAAATGCCGCCGCACGTATAATGCAAGGACAGTAAAATATATCCAAAACAAGAGCAAAACCTCACGGATTCAAGATATAAAAATGGGGGTGTTGTGATACGAACAGGCTTAGAAGAATTGTGCCGTTCTCCGGAAATTTTTTCCGGAGGCCGGCGGTTGGGGTTGTTGTCTAACCAGGCTTCCACCGACCACACATTTCAGCATGGACGGGATCTGCTTTGCCGGGTTTTTCCCGGCCAAATGATCGCCCTTTTTTCGCCACAGCATGGTTTTTTCAGCGAAAAGCAGGATAATATGATCGAGTCTGACCATATTATCGATCAGGTGAGCGGTCTGCCGGTGTATTCCCTCTACGGGGAAACGCGTAAACCGTATCCGTCCATGTTTGCCGATATCGATGTTCTTCTGGTTGATCTCATCGATGTGGGAACACGAGTCTATACCTTCATCTGGACCGTAGTGCATTGTCTGGAAACATCGGCAACCACTGGCGTCAAGGTCGTGATCCTCGATCGGCCCAATCCCATTGGCGGTCATCTGGTCGAAGGTAATCTTCTTCGTGAGGACTGTGCCTCCTTTGTCGGCCGTTGTGCGATTCCTATGCGCCATGGCCTGACCATTGGTGAATTGGCCCTGTTCTGCAACCGGGAGTTGCAAATCGGTGCTGATCTCGATGTGATCCCGATGACAGGTTGGAAACGGCGCATGATGTTTCCTGCCACCGGCTATCCCTGGGTTTTTCCATCGCCGAACATGCCTTCGCCCACCACGGCTCTCGTCTATCCTGGTCAAGTGCTCTGGGAGGGCACTAATGTTTCCGAGGGCAGAGGAACCACTCTGCCTTTTGAACTCTTTGGCGCTCCTTTTTTTCATCATGAGGAAATACTGGCGAAGCTGCGCACAACGGCTTTGCCGGGATGCCGGCTGCGGCCGCTGCGATTTGAACCCACCTCTGGAAAATGGGCCGGCCGGGGATGCAATGGATTTCAGATACATGT